>DULL01000009.1 GCA_012840395.1 Clostridiaceae bacterium
AGGCTCGGGGAAACTCCCAAAATCCTTGCAGCCTGTCTTTGTGTTATCCCTTCTATTCCTTTTATCTCCCGTAATACTTGATTCCTTTCTTTTTTCGGGAGGCTTTTTAGCTGCGCTATTTCAATTTCATTAATTACTTTCAAAATTTCCTGTCTTGCCTCATCATCAGATAATTTGATTTTTTTATTAATGGTATCATCCATGCAGCAGTCATTACTTTCCTGTTCGTTCAATTGCTTGAATTTCTCTCTTGCTAATCTTTCATCTTTAGAGAGAATACTTAATATTAAGGTCTCATCTAATAAGTCCTCAGGATAAACCTTTTCACCATAATAACCAATACAACTGCTCCATTTCCACTGTTCAGCCCGTCTAGCTAACTGTGCTTTCACTGGATTTTGATGAATATATCTTATAACTGTCAGCAAATACCTCTCTGTTTCCACATTTTCGCTTAAAAACCTGTCCTGGAAAAGATGTCCTATAGTCTTGTATTTTTGATTATAATACCATACATAACTTACACCCAGGCGTTTCATACTTATTGATATGTCTTCGTTTCCCTCTTTTAACAATAAATGAACATGATTATCCATAAGGCACCAACCATGAACTTTCATTTGGGAGATTGTTTTGACCTTTTTAAGGATTTCCAGGAATCTTAACCTATCATTGTTATCATGAAAAATCTCTTGTCTGTTGGCACCTCTTATAATTATGTGATATACTCCAGTTCTACTTTTTTGTCTTGCACAGCGCGGCATATTTTCACCATTTATATCTATTTTTATTATATTTTACCAAATAAAAATAATTGAAGCAAGAGAAATGTCATTTTTTGTCCTTTTGTTTCCTTTATTATGTGTTTTGCAGAAACATGAGAATAGTCTTTCTGGCTGCATTCAATTAGAACAGTCATTTTCATTCCATTATTCTCAGATTCGCTGCATCTGAAGCAGAAGAACCGTCCCCATGCTTCGCCCATGCTTCATGGAAGCAGAAGAACCGTCCCCACGCTTCCGGAGAACCGTCCCTCTGCTTCACCTCTGCTTCAGAGCAGCCATCTGTTTATTTGACAAAACAAAACCAGCGAGTAAACTGATATTCACCCGCTGGAAAAATATTGCGCTATTTTATTCTACTAGAGTCCCACCCCAAATATTGGCGTAGAGCTGAAAATGACAACTCCATCTCCTCGTATTTCACTGATACTCTAGGCTATGGACTAAGCTCTAGTGAATTTGGAAGCAAGAGAACCGTCCCCGTGCTTCAGGAGAACCGTCCCTTTGCTTCGAACCGTCCCCATGCTTCAGGGACCTGTCCACATGTCCTATTGTTATCTCGGGTTCTTTACCTGGGCTTGTGCGGCTGCAAGCCTTGCAATAGGTACTCTGAAAGGTGAGCAGGATACATAGTCAAGCCCTACTTTATGGCAGAACTCAACTGAAGAAGGATCTCCTCCATGCTCTCCACAAATACCTAATTTAATATTTGATCTTGTCTTTTTACCCTTTTCAACAGCTATCCTTACAAATTCTCCTACGCCGGTCTGGTCAAGCTTGGCAAAAGGATCAAAGTCATAGATCTTCTTATTGTAGTATTCTTCAAGGAATTTATCTGCATCATCACGGCTGAATCCAAAGGTCATCTGTGTAAGGTCATTGGTTCCAAAGGAGAAGAATTCTGCTTCAGTGGCAATTTCATCAGCTGTAATACATGCCCTTGGTATTTCTATCATTGTACCGACCATGTATTTCAGCTCTACTCCAGCCTTTTCAATTATTTCATTAGCAGTTTTTACAACAACGTCCTTAACATATTTCAGCTCTTTTACTTCTCCAACCAAGGGTATCATTATTTCAGGAACAACATTCATGCCCTTTTTATTGACATTTATTGCAGCTTCAATAATTGCCCTTGTTTGCATTTCAGCTATTTCAGGATAAGTAACCGCAAGACGGCATCCCCTGTGTCCCATCATGGGGTTGAACTCGTGGAGGGCATCTTTCCTTGCTTTTAACTCTTCAAAGGATACTCCCATTTCTTTCGCAATTTCTGCTATTTCATCATCTTCATGAGGCAGGAATTCATGGAGTGGTGGATCCAGAAGCCTGATTGTTACAGGATGTCCTTTCATGGCCTCAAATATTGCTTCAAAGTCTCCTCTTTGCATGGGCAGTAATTTATCAAGGGCTTTACGTCTTTGTTCTTCAGTATGGGATAATATCATTTCCCTTACCGCAGAAATTCTGTCAGCTTCAAAGAACATATGCTCAGTACGGCACAAGCCTATACCTTCTGCACCAAATTTCAAAGCCTGAGCAGCATCTGCCGGTGTGTCTGCATTTGTCCTTACTTTGAGTTTTCTAATTTCATCAGCCCATCCCATTAATGTTCCAAAGTATCCTGTCAGCTCAGGATCAACAGTTGGAAGTTTTTCTCCATAAACGTTTCCAGTTGATCCGTCAAGGGAGATCCAGTCGCCTTCCACATATTTATTACCATTTTTATCAATAAAATATTTTTCTTCTTCATTTATTCTTATTTCGCTACAACCTGCTACACAGCAAGTACCCATACCTCGGGCAACAACAGCGGCATGTGAGGTCATGCCTCCACGGCCTGTGAGAATACCCTGGGATACATGCATGCCTTCAATGTCTTCAGGTGAAGTTTCAAGTCTTACCAGTATAACTTTTTCTTCGCCGTTCTTAAACGCTTCTGCTGCGTCTTCAGCTGTAAAATAGATTTTGCCTGTAGCAGCTCCCGGGGAAGCAGGCAAACCTTTAGCAATCGGTTTCGCAGCTTTTAAAGCCTGTGGTTCAAAGTTTGGATGGAGTAATGAATCCAGCTGCTTAGGTTCAACTTTCAGAACAGCCTCTTCTTTTGTAATCATCCCTTCATTTACCAGGTCAACAGCTATTTTAAGAGCAGCTGCAGCTGTTCTCTTGCCGTTTCTGGTCTGCAGCATGAAGAGTTTGCCTCTTTCAATGGTAAATTCCATATCCTGCATATCCCTGTAGTGCTTTTCAAGTTTTTCAGCTATCTCAACAAACTGATTATATACATCAGGCATTACTTCTTTTAACTGATCAATGCTCTGAGGGGTTCTTATACCGGCAACTACGTCCTCACCCTGTGCGTTCATAAGGAATTCTCCATAAAGCTTCTTTTCGCCTGTGGCAGGATTCCTTGTAAATGCAACACCTGTACCGGAGTCATTGCCCATGTTTCCATAAACCATTTCCTGCACGTTAACTGCAGTACCCCAGTCACTGGGTATGTCATTGAGCCTTCTGTATACAATTGCTCTGGGATTGTCCCAGGACCTGAAAACTGCCTTCACAGCTTCCATAAGCTGTACTCTTGGATTCTGAGGGAATTCTTCCCCTTTTTCTTCTTTATATAGCTTCTTGTATTCTTCAACAATTTCTTTAAGATGTTCAGCTGTTAAGTCAGTATCTTGCTTAGCTCCATATTTTTCTTTAACGCTGTCCATGATCTTCTCAAATTTTGCCTTTTCAATATCCATTACAACATCGCTGAACATCTGGATGAATCTTCTATAGCTGTCATATGCAAATCTTTCATTATTTGTAAGTATGCCCAAGCCTACAACAACTTCATCATTAAGTCCCAGATTCAGAATTGTATCCATCATTCCAGGCATTGAAGCCCTTGCTCCGGAGCGGACTGATACTAAGAATGGATTGCTTGGATCACCGAATTTTTTGCCAACTATTTGTTCTGTCTTTGCCAATGCTGCATATATTTCGTCTTCTATATCTTTTGCTATTATCTTTCCATCTTTATAATATCTGGTACAAGCCTCTGTTGTAACTGTAAATCCTCTTGGCACCGGCAAGCCTAATCCTGTCATTTCTGCCAGGTTAGCACCCTTTCCGCCAAGTAAATCTCTCATGGAAGCATTACCTTCGCTAAATAAATAAACGTATTTTGCCATAATATACCTCCTTATAATGTAATTTTCTATATATAAGCTTTCCGCAAGTTTATAGGAAAGGCTATCAGTAACTTAAAAATTAAAAATCAAACTTACCTTCAAAATATTCGTTTAAACCATCGATAGGAATTCGTACCTGTTGCATAGAGTCTCTTTCCCTTATAGTCACACATTTATCATTCAGAGAATCAAAATCAAAGGTTATGCAGTACGGAGTGCCTATTTCATCCTGTCTTCTGTAACGTTTGCCTATACTGCCTGTTTCGTCGTACTCACATACATATTTCTTTATCAGCATTTCATATATTTTATAGGTCTCTTCACCCAGCTTTTTGGATAAAGGAAGTAAGGCAATTTTTACAGGTGCCAGTGCGGGATGTAAGCGGAGAACGTTTCTAACATCCCCTTCTGCTATTTCCTCTTCGTCATAGGCATCACAGAGAAATGCCAGGACTAACCTGTCAACTCCTACTGAAGGTTCAACACAATAAGGTATGTATTTTTCATTGGTGGCAGGATCAAAATAGGACAAGTCTTCTTTTGAATGTTCCATATGCTGCTTCAGGTCATAATCAGTCCTGTCGGCAATGCCCCATAATTCTCCCCATCCAAAGGGAAATTTGAATTCTATATCTGTTGTGGCATTACTGTAGTGGGACAGTTCTTCCTTGCTGTGATCTCTCATTTTTACATTATCTTTATTTAAGCCAAGGCTTATAAGCCAGTTATAGCAAAATTCCTTCCAGTAACTAAACCATTCCAGGTCAGTGCCTGGCTGGCAGAAGAATTCAAGTTCCATTTGTTCAAATTCTCTGGTTCTGAATATAAAGTTTCCTGGAGTTATTTCATTTCTGAAGGATTTCCCTATTTGACCTATTCCCATGGGTATTTTTTTTCTTGTTGTCCTTAACACATTCTTAAAGTTAACAAATATCCCCTGAGCAGTTTCTGGCCTTAGGTATATCTCTGACTTGGAATCTTCGGTAACACCCTGGAATGTTTTAAACATAAGGTTAAACTGCCTGATATCGGTAAAGTTTGTCTTACCGCAGGAGGGGCATGTTACTTTGTTTTCAACTATGTACTCTACCAACTGTTTATTTGTCCATCCGTCTACTGAAATCTCCTTGCCAACGCTTTTATTCCAGTCTTCAATCATCTTGTCGGCTCTGTGCCTGGTCTTGCATTCCTTACAGTCTATCAGCGGATCACTGAAGCTGCCTACATGTCCTGAAGCAACCCACACTTGAGGATTCATAAGTATTGCACAGTCAACACCTACATTATATGGGTTCTCTTGTATAAATTTTTTCCACCAGGCCTTTTTTACATTGTTTTTAAGTTCTACTCCCAGGGGCCCGTAATCCCAGGAATTTGCAAGACCGCCGTATATATCTGAACCGGGATAAATAAACCCCCTGTTTTTAGTTAAAGATACAATTTTTTCCATAGTTTTTTCAACAGCCATTTCCTCTTCCGACCTTTCTTTATAAACCTATTTAATGCCTCATTTAATGCCGCTTTTGGTGCGAATATAATGTATTTTGTTTTCATTAACCTCATGAATTGCAACTGTAACCGGTTTATCCGCATTGACATTTGTAAGCTTTGGAGCGCCATCATTTAGCTGTCTTGCCCTCTTTGCCACAGCAACTACCAATGTAAACCGGCTGTCCATGTTCTTCATAAGTGAACTTATAGAAGGATATATCATTATTAATTATCACTCCTTATTGACCAACCCTAATTTCAATAATATATCTTTATTTCTTTTAACTGTCAATTTTTCTGCTTCAATTATTTTAATAATTTTTTCAGCTGATAAATTAATATCATCATTTATCACAACATAATCATAATCATAAAAATATGTAACTTCCTTCTTTGCCTTTTCAAGGCGCTTTTCAATAACATCCCTGCCTTCTGTTCCTCTTCCGACTATTCTGGCTTCCAGTTCACCAAATGAAGGAGGTAGAATAAATATTGATACACAGTCCGGATACTGTTTTTTAATATTTGCAGCCCCTTCAACTTCCACTTCAAGTATAATATCATATCCTTCCTTCAAAGAACTTTCCACGTAATCCCTGGGAGTACCATACAGGTTGTTGCAATACTCAACCCATTCTATAAGCTGGTTGTCATCTATTAAACGCTTAAATTCCTCCTCAGTCTTAAAAAAATAGCTTTTTCCTTCTATTTCACCTTCTCGTGGTTTTCTGGTGGTAGCTGATACTGAAAACCTCACACTATTATACTTTTCCTTCAGTTGTTTCAAAACAGTGCTTTTGCCTGTTCCTGAAGGCGCAGATATTACTATTAGCAATCCACCATTTGACATTTTTGTATCTCCTCTTAACAGCCTTTTCCGCAATTGTTTACTTTTTATTTTTCATTACTGGATATCTTCTTCTTCGTCTTCTGCTTCTTCAATAACTGTTTCCTTGCTGCTAAGCCTATGGGCTACAGTCTCAGGCTGAACGGCAGACAATATTATGTGGTCGCTGTCTGTAATTATAACAGCCCTGGTTCTTCTGCCGTATGTGGCATCTATTAGCATGCCCCTGTCTCTGGCCTCCTGGATTATTCTTTTGATAGGAGCTGATTCCGGGCTGACTATGGCAATTAGCCTGTTCGCGGAAACAATATTCCCAAAGCCTATATTTATCAGTTTCATCAATATACCTCCTTATTCTATATTTTGTACCTGTTCTCTCATCTTCTCAATTTCACTTTTTAATTCAATAATGTTTTTTGTAATTTCAAGATCATTCGCTTTTGAGCCTATTGTATTTACTTCTCTGTTAATCTCCTGTATTAGAAAATCCAGCTTCCTTCCAACAGGCTGTTCCATATTTAGTGTGTCCACAAACTGGTGCATATGGCTTCTTAGTCTTACCAATTCTTCATCAATGCTGCATCTGTCGGCAAAGAAAGCTACCTCTGTCGCAATTCTGGACTCATCAATAGTTTGCTGCTCTAACAGCTCTTTTATCCTGTTTTCTAATTTGATTTTATATTCTTTTACTACTTCAGGAGCCCTTAAGGTAATTCGGTCTATAGTTGACTCAAGACTTTCGGCTTTTTGAATAAGGTCTTTTTTCAAAGTTTCTCCCTCTTGTTCCCTCATTTTTATAAGGGCATCAAGAGCGTTTTGCACTGCCACTTGTAATACACTCCATATTGCTTCTTCGTCTTCCTGAACATTTTCTACACGAAATACCTCAGGGAATTGGGATATTAAAGATACGGATATATCATCTTTCAAGCCGTATTTATCTCTAAGTTTTTTAACAGCTTCCATATATGAAGCTGCCACCGCCTCATCAAGAAATATCAATTTTGATGTCTCGGTTAAACTTTTATATAATATGTACACATCAATTTTGCCTCTTGACAGGTTTTTGCTAATCAAATCCCTCACTTTGTCTTCGAGAAACATAATATTTCTCGGCATTTTAATAAATATGTCAGTATACCTGTGATTAACCGTTTTAATTTCAACCTGAAATTCGCGTCCATCCTGCTGGTAAATGCATCTTCCAAATCCAGTCATACTTCTGATCATTAATTATCATCCTCTGCAACAAACTCGCGGGTATTTCTGTTAAATATCTGTTAAGTATTATAACACAATTTTTCTGTTTTAAAAGCTAATATTTGTAATTATTCTATATTTAATTACGATTTACTCAGTTTTTCTTTATATTACTGTCCAATCCGGATAATCAGCTTTTTCCTCCCATATCACCCAGTTCATACATTATAATTGACAATACTGCTGCGCCGGCTGTTTCAGTCCTCAAAATCCTGGGGCCAAGTGAAACAGGTTTTATCCCCATTGAGCATGCCTTCATGACTTCTTCCTTTTCAAATCCCCCTTCAGGTCCAATAAAAACTGATATATTCTTTATTCTATTATTTATTCCGCCACCGGTTAAATATTTTTTAATACCTACAGAGGTTTCTTCTTCGTATGGTATGAGGGATAAGTCAGAACCAGCGGAGTGTTCAAGTGCTTCTTCAAACTGCATGGGATAGCCTATCTCAGGTATAATACCCCTGTTGCACTGCTTGGCAGCTTCCAGGGAAATTTTTCTCCATCTTAAAACTTTTTTATCCTTATCCCTTGGACTTTCAAATCTGACAATTGTTCTGCAGGTAATTACAGGCACAATTTTTGCAGCGCCGAGTTCCACGCATTTTTGTATCACCATATCCATCTTGTCACCTTTTGGAATACCCTGATAAAGGGTAAAATTTAAAGGTGGCTCGGTGTTGCTTTTTTCGGAGCTTATTATTTCAGTATATATACTGCTTGGCTCCAATTGCTGTATCTTTACTGTGTAATCTGTACCTGCCCCGTCACATACCTCAATAATGTCACCTTTTTTAAGACGTAAAACATTTTTTATATGATTAACATCTCCGCCCTTTATAACTATATGGTCAGAATGGATGTTTTCCTTTTCTACAAAGAACCTTGACATCTGAATACAATCGCCACCCACTCTCCGTCTTCGGCCATTTCCTCACATATAAAACCCTTTTGAGTGTAGGTTTTTATAACCTGATCCTTTCTTTCTTTTATTATTCCGGAGGTAATAAACAGTCCGTTATTTTTTATATAATTTTCCATTGAATTGGACAAATCAATTATAACATCAGCTATTATATTTGCAACAACAATATCTGATTTTTCTACAATAATATCCTTTAATACTCCTTCATGTACTTCAACAACATCATTTACATGATTAAGGATGCAGTTTTCCCGGCTTACCCTGAAAGCTACATTGTCAATATCCAGTGCAACTACTTTCTTAGCCCCGAGCCTGGCTGCAATTATTGAAAGTATTCCGGTGCCGCTTCCTACATCTATTACAGTATCTCCTTCTTTCATGTATTTCTCAAGGAACTTCGCACACATGGAGGTTGTTTCGTGAGTGCCGGTTCCAAAAGCCATTCCGGGATCAATTTCTATGACTATCTCATCATTTACTTTCTGATAATTTTCCCAGGTAGGTTTTATCACAACTCTTTTTGTTATATGAAAAGGCTTATAGTACTTTTTCCAGTTTTCTGACCAATCCTGGTCATTTATCCTGGTAGTTTCAACCGTTCCTTTCCCAACATTAAGAAAGCCTGAAATATAGTTCAGTTTTTCCTTTACAAGCTGTTTTAGTTCTTCAGGGTTCAATTCATCTGAAAAATAAGCTTTTATCACAACATCCTGGCCGAGGGACTCTAAAAATTTATCGTCTGCATAATCCAGGGAGTTACTCTTCAATATTTCCCTCTTTATTTCATTGGGATCATCAACAGCAACTCCTCCCGCACCAATAGACATAAGCATTTCAGATACCGCATCCCAGGCTTCTTCCGTTGTTGTTACTGTAATTTCAATCCATTTCATAATTCTACCTCTGTTATATTCTGCTTCTATAATATTCTACTTCTGTAATTATTTTGCTTTTTCATTGGTTTTCTACTCATATATCATTAGCATTTTATCGCTTAATTATCATTGCATTGGATTTTTAGATCGCCAATAATTATATAACATTGCTTAGTGATTGCAACTTTTATTGCTAAATCCGCTTCGCTCAGAGATTTAAACTTAGTATTTTCACTTTTATTTCCCAAAAGCTTCCTTAACCTTATCAAAAAATCCTTTTCCCTGTTCCTGTACTTCTTCGCCACTTAATTGAGCAAACTGTCTTAACAATTCCTTTTGTTTTTCATTCAGTTTTTTCGGTACTTCAACAACTACTTTTATAAACTGGTCTCCTCGTCCGGTACTTCTCAAATAAGGAATACCTTTGCCCCTTATCCTGAATACTGTATCTGTCTGAGTCCCTTCAGGAATATGGTACTTTATTTTCCCGTCAAGGGTTGGTACTTCTATTTCAGCTCCTAAAGCTGCCTGCACGAAAGAAATGGGTATATCACAGACTACATCATTACCTTGGCGCTGGAATATTGGATGAGGCTTAACTCTTACATGAACAAACAGGTCTCCCGGTGGTCCTCCTCTTAAACCAGGCTCGCCCTCACCTCTTAGGGAAATTGTCTGGCCATCGTCAATTCCTGCAGGGATGTTCAGTTTTATTTTCCTGTTTTTCCTGATTCTTCCTCTTCCGTTGCATTTTGTACAGGGGTCGGTTATTACTTTTCCTTCTCCGTGGCACACTTCGCAGGTCTTAATATTTACAAATTGTCCCAATATAGTGCTCTGCTTGTACTGTATCTGACCCGTACCATTGCAATAGGTACAGGTTTTTATGGATGTTCCATCTTTTGCCCCTGTTCCCTTGCAGGTCGGACATTCCTCCATGCGGTGGATGGTTATTTCCTTTTCCACTCCGAAGGCAGCCTCTTCAAAGGTTATTTCTATAGAGTATGTTAAGTCAGCTCCTTTCTGGGGGGCATTTCTTCTCCTTGTTGAACTTCCGAAAGCTCCTCCAAAGAAGGTCTCAAATATATCTCCTACTCCTCCAAAATCAAATCCCTCAAAGCCTCCAAAACCACCAAATCCGTTCGGATCCACTCCTGCATGTCCGAATTGATCATATTGGGCGCGCTTTTGCGGATCGCTCAGAACCTGATATGCCTCATTCACCTCTCTGAATTTTTCCGCAGCATCCTTATCATCAGGATTTACATCCGGATGATATTTCTTGGCCAGTTTTCTGAATGCCTTTTTTATATCTTCATCAGAGGCATTTTTATCAACCCCAAGAACTTCGTAGTAGTCTCTCTTGTTTGACACCCTATCACTCCATTCAATTTCAGCCTCGAAAATCAGGCCAAAGCCATATATTATGACTTCGGCCTGCAGATCTTTTCCTGTAGTTATATACCAGTGTTATTAATATTTTGCATATGATGTTCTGCCTGCATTACTTTGCCAATCAGGTTTTGTGCAATATTTATATTAGCAAAATTATTTATCATCGTCTACTACTTTATAATCAGCATCATAAACATTATCCTGTTCGCCTGCTCCTTGTCCTCCTGCGCCTCCAAAACCTGCTCCCGGATTTGGTCCTGCCTGGCCACCTGCACCTGGCTGCTGATATATCTTGGAAGAAATGCTGTAGAAGGCCTGTTGCAGAGACTCTGTACTACTCTTGATTCTACCAATGTCGTTACCTTTCAAAGCTTCTTTAACCTTATCGATTTCAGCCTGGATTTTTGCCTTATCTTCACTGCTTAGCTTATCTCCTAAATCTTTCAAAGTCTTTTCTGACTGATATACAATTGAGTCTGCCTGATTTCTGGTTTCCACTTCTTCTTTTCTCTTCTTATCCTCAGCGGCGAATTTCTCAGCTTCTTTAATAGCTTTTTCTATTTCTGCATCAGAAAGGTTGCTCGAAGCGGTAATTGTGATATTCTGCTCGTTTCCGGTACCTAAATCCTTGGCCGAAACATGAACTATACCATTGGCATCAATATCAAAGGTTACTTCTATTTGCGGCACACCTCTTGGAGCTGGCGGTATACCTGTAAGCTGGAATCTTCCAAGGGTTTTGTTGTATGCAGCCATTTCTCTTTCGCCCTGCAGTACATGGATTTCTACACTGGTCTGTCCGTCTGCGGCAGTAGAGAATATCTGGCTCTTTTTGGTTGGTATGGTTGTATTTCTTTCTATAAGCTTTGTAAACACGCCACCTAAAGTTTCAATTCCCAGTGATAACGGAGTTACATCCAGTAACAGCAAATCTTTAACTTCTCCTGTAAGTACGCCGGCTTGTATTGCTGCTCCAATAGCTACGCATTCATCCGGATTTATTCCCTTAAAAGGTTCCTTGCCAAAAAATTTCTTAACTGCTTCCTGTACTGCAGGTATTCTTGTAGAACCTCCTACAAGAAGAATCTTGTCTATTTTCTCAGGTGTCAGTCCGGCATCCTGCAAAGCCTGCCTTGTTGGTCCCATGGTTTTCTCCACAAGGTCTGCAGTAAGTTCATCAAATTTTGCCCTTGTCAATGTCATATCAAGATGTTTCGGCCCTGTTGAGTCAGCTGTGATAAAAGGAAGATTAATATTGGTACTTCCAACACTGGAAAGTTCTATTTTAGCTTTTTCGGCAGCTTCCTTAAGCCTTTGCATTGCCATTTTATCTTGTCTTAAATCAATTCCGTTTTCTCTCTTAAATGAATCGCACAAATAGTTAATTATCCTCTGGTCAAAATCATCTCCGCCCAGCCTGTTGTTTCCGCTGGTAGCTAATACTTCAAAAACTCCGTCTCCTATTTCAAGAATAGAAACGTCAAATGTACCTCCACCCAGGTCAAATACCAGTATCTTTTGTTCATGTTCCTTGTCAAGCCCATATGCCAGAGATGCAGCGGTAGGTTCATTGATTATTCTCAATACCTCAAGTCCTGCAATTTTTCCGGCATCTTTTGTTGCCTGTCTCTGGGAGTCTGTAAAATATGCTGGAACAGTAATAACAGCCTGAGTAACCGTTTCTCCTAAATATGCTTCTGCATCGGCTTTCAATTTTTGAAGTATCATGGCTGATATCTCCTGGGGAGTATAACTTTTGTCATCAATTTTAACCCTCCTGTCGCTCCCCATGTCTCTCTTTATTGACATAACTGTTCTTTCGGGATTGGTAATGGCCTGTCTCTTTGCCACTTGACCTACAAGTCTTTCTCCTGTTTTGGAAAAAGCAACAACTGATGGAGTTGTTCTGCTGCCTTCAGCATTTGGTATTACAACAGGTTCTCCACCTTCCATTACAGCAACGCATGAATTGGTTGTACCTAAATCTATACCTATAACTTTACCCATAATGTTTGCCTCCTGTAATTATTCTTAAGATTACTTTATTAATTCTTTTTCTTTATATAACTTCAGTTAATTGGCCACTTTTACTACACTGTGCCTTATGACTTTATCTTTTGTCTTATATCCTTTCCGGAATTCTTCAACAATGATGTTCTGGCCGTATTCTTCATCTTCTACATGCATTACAGCTTCGTGCAGACTAGGATCAAATTCCTTGCCTTTGCAATCTATTTCCTCAACACCAAGATTTTTAAGCACTTCATTAGCTTTGCGTTTGATCAGCTCTACTCCTTCTTTAATGGGACTGTTTTCTGCTTCCTTCTCACATACCTGAAGAGCCCTGTCAATGTCATCTATTATAGGAAGAAAAGCTGATACAACATCGCAAACGGCTTCTGTATAAATGGCTTCTTTCTCTCTGGCAGTTCGTTTTCTGTAGTTATCAAACTCAGCCGCGGTTCTCTGAAGTCTGCTGAAGTATTCGTCAGCTGCTTTGGATTTTTCCTCAAGCTGTGCCATAAGTTTTTCAAATTCCTCGTTACTTGGTGCGCTGCTTTTTTCAGAACTTTGAGAATCTTCTACTTTATTTTCTTCAAAAGTAGTTTTCTCATTTAAGTTCTCTTCAACAGCTTCTTTTTTCTCTTTTTTTTCATTGTTATTGTCCATTATATTTTAATTCCACCTTCCTCCTAATAGTAGATAAGTAAATCATTACTCATCATCTCTGAAAAGTTTCAGTATTTCCTGGTTTATCTTTTTCCTGATATACATCATAGAGGAAATAACCTTGGCGTAATCCATTCTTGTTGGTCCGATAACTCCAATAGATCCAATTATCATATCACCAATACTGTAAGTAGCTTTTATCAAACTGCAATCTTTTATCTCCTCTATTTCATTTTCAGAACCGATCTTTATGTTTATTTTATCTGTTTGGTTATTATTGCTGTTCAACAGTTTTTTCAGAAGGCTGATCCTGTCAAGTACACTAAGAAATTCTTTAGCCTTGGCAATATCCCGGAATTCAGGAAAATTGAAAATATTAGAAGTTCCTTCAAGGTATACTTCACGGTTATCTATACCCTCTATGCAGTCTGATAATCCATCTATTATAGTTTTCATCATTAGTCTGGAATCTATTACAATGTTGGATAAATCCGACAAAATCATTTCATTTACGTCTCCAACAGCAAGCCCCACCAGTTTCTGCTCCAATGCATTGGATACTTTATTCAGATAATCCATGGTAGCATAATCTGATACTTTAATAATGCTGTTTTTGACAGTACCACCGCTTGTCACTAAAATAATAAGCGCTTTTCCGTTATCAATAGGTATTACTCTGACAGATTTAATAATGCTCTTCTTCATGTGAGGAGTAATAGCCATTGAAGTATATTTTGTTAAACGGGACATAACATCTGTAGCCTGTCTCAACAACTGGTTCAATTCATTGATTTTTGTTTCCATGGCTAATCTGATAGTCTCTATCTCTTCAAATGTTAAGCCCCTGATGCTCATTAATTCATCAACATACAGCCTGTAACCTTTATCTGAGGGAATTCTTCCGGCAGATGTATGTGGCTGCTCAAGGTATCCCATTTCTTCAAGGTCAGACATTTCATTTCTTATAGTAGCAGAACTAAGACCTAGTTCATGCTTCTTTGCTATGGTCCTTGAACCTACAGGCTCTGCTGAGCTAATATAATCACTAACCACTGCATGAAGAATTTTTCTTTTCCTTTCATCCAGTAACATCTACCTCACCTCCTTGTTAGCACTCTCCTGTGTTGAGTGCTAATCCTCCTTTAAAAATATCACTAGTGCATTTTTTTGTCAAGAGCTTTATGGAGTGTATCTTAGCTTTTTATAGAGGTACGTCCCTTTACCTTATGCACTCCACAAACACCTGATTGGCCAGATCCAGTCCCTTTTCAGTTAATCTCACATTGTTTCCTTTCTCCGGATCAATCACAATAAGCCCCTTGCGCAACAACTTTTCCAATGGCACTCCAAAAGCCTCCCAAAGTCCAACTCCGAATTTATTTTCAAAATCTCTGCCGCTTATCCCCTCTATGAGTCTAAGTCCCAGGATCATGTATTCGGACATGGCTTCTTCTCTGTCTATATTGATAACATTTTCTACAGTGGATTTTCCAGTCTGAATAAGGTTTATATATTTCTCAGGGCTGTATACATTATTGAATCTCTTTCCCTCAATATAGGAATGGGCTCCGGCACCCACTCCAAGATACTGAGCGGTTTGCCAGTATATCAGGTTGTGTTTGCATTGGTAACCGGGCTTTGCAAAATTAGATATTTCATAATGTTCATAACCGGCATTTCTCAGTATTTCCTTTGCCCTATAATACATTTCCCTGTCATATTCATCATCTACAGGAGTCAGGCCACCCTCTGAGAACAATCTGCCGAATACAGTTCCTTCTTCGATCTGGAGGCTATAGCATGAAATATGTTCCGGCCCCATGGCTACAACATTCTCAAGGGTTTCACACCATTCCTCCAGAGTCTGGCCTGGGATAGCAAATATAAGATCAGTACTTATATTGTCAAAGCCTTCTTCCCTGGCTAGAGAAAAATTGTTTAAATAATCTTCTAAAGTATGGGTCCTGCCTAATTTTTTTAGAATCCTGTCCTGCCAGGCCTGAAGGCCAATGCTTAGCCTGTTGATGCCTGATTGCCTGTATGCTTTTACTTTATCCCGGCAGAGAGTTCCCGGATTGGATTCTATGGTTATTTCAGCATTGCTGCTTATATTAAAATTCCGGCGGCATGTATTTAATAATTGAATGATATACTTCTCATTTACATATGAAGGAGTGCCACCACCTATGAATATGGTATTAATTCTATGGTGTTTTAGCTTATTTCCGTAACTGTCCAGTTCCATCTCAACAGCCTTGAAGTATGCAGGTATAAGATTATCCTTGTCAGGATAGGAGTTAAAATCACAATAATTGCATTTTGACCTGCAAAAAGGCAGATGTATATAAATTCCTGTTACTTCATTCATCTTTTACTTTTCCAGTGCTACTCTCCCAATTTTACTCTCTAATAATTCTCTAATAATTCTTTTTAAATATTTACATCAATCCAGCTTTAAAACGCTCATAAAGGCCTCCTGGGGTACCTCCACGCTTCCTACCTGGCGCATTCGCTTTTTGCCTTCCTTCTGCTTCTCAAGGAGCTTCTTTTTCCGTGTGATATCTCCTCCATAACATTTTGCAAGTACGTCTTTCCTATAGGCTTTTACAGTTTCCCGGGCAATAATTTTGCCACCTATGCAGGCCTGTATAGGAATTTCAAACTGCTGCCTTGGAATGGACTCCTTCAGCTTCTCAGCTATTCTTCTGCCTCTGGCATAAGCTTTGTCTTTGTGAACAATAAACGAAAGAGCATCCACTATTTCAGAATTTATCATTATGTCCAGTTTTATCAAATCTGCTTTCCTGTATCCTATTAGTTCATAATCAAAGGAAGCATATCCTCTGGACCTGGACTTTAAAGCATCAAAAAAGTCATATATTATTTCATTCAAGGGTAACTCATAATTCAGCATAACCCTTGCTTCATCTATATATACCATGTCTTTAAAAGTTCCCCGTCTTTCCTGTGCAAGTTCCATAATATTACCTACAAATTCTGTAGGCAACATTATAGATGCCTTAACAACAGGTTCTCTGATCTCCTCAATAGAGTCAGCAGAAGGCATATTGGTGGGGTTATCGATATGCAGTAGCTGCCCGTCGGTTTTTATCACTTCATATACAACGCTTGGAGCAGTAGTTACCAGATCCAGGTCATACTCCCTCTCAAGCCGTTCCTGAATTATTTCCATATGGAGAAGCCCAAGAAATCCGCACCTGAAACCGAATCCCAGCGCTCCCGATGTTTCGGGTTCAAAAATTAGAGCTGCATCATTTAATTGCAGTTTCTCAAGAGCATCTCTCAGGTCATCGTATTTTGCCCCGTCTGCGGGATATATGCCGCAAAATACCATAGGTACAACTTTCTTATACCCTGGAAGAGGTTCTTTTGCAGGATTCCGGGATAAGGTAATCGTATCTCCTACTCTTGTATCCTTTACATTCTTTATGCTGGCACTGATGTATCCTACATCTCCTGCAATAAGTTCATCACAGGGCATATAGGCTCCAGGCCTGAAATAACCTACCTCAGTAACCTGGAACTCTTTGCCGGTGGACATCATCTTTATTTCATCGCCTGGCTTTACCCTTCCTTCTTTTATCCTGACATAGGCTATAACCCCTTTGTAGCTGTCATATATGGAATCGAATATAAGAGCTCTAAGAGGAATGTCCTCATCACCTTCAGGACAAGGTATCTTATTTACTATTGCCTCCAGAACTTCTTCTATATTAATCCTGTTTTTGGCAGATATTAGCGGCGCGTCGCTCGCATCCAGTCCAATCACATCTTCAATTTCATGCTTTACATGGTCAGGCTGGGCACTTGGTAAATCAATTTTGTTAATTACAGGTACAATTTCAAGATTGTGCTCAAGTGCCAGATAAGTATTGGCAAGAGTCTGGGCTTCGATTCCCTGTGAAGCATCAACTACCAGTATGGCTCCTTCACATGCAGCAAGACTCCGTGAGACTTCATAATTAAAGTCCACATGTCCGGGAGTATCTATCAGGTTTAAAGTATACTCTTCACCGTCCCGGGCTTTATATTTCATCCTGACTGCCTGGAGCTTTATTGTAATCCCACGTTCCTTTTCAATTTCCATGTTGTCCAGAACCTGATCCTCCATCTCACGTTCGCTTAAGGCTCCAGTCATTTCTATAAGCCTGTCGGCAAGAGTGGATTTCCCATGGTCAATGTGGGCAATTATACAAAAATTCCTTATTCTCTTTTGTCTTTCGCTCCCCATTGATTACTCCTCTCTATTTCTGGCTAAGTTTTATTTATTAAGTTTTTTCCTTGATAAAATATTATATCATGAATTTGAAAAAATTCATGATATAATTCTTTATTTGGACACCAATAATTATTTTATTTTGGCACCAATAACTATTCTCTGGCGAACCTTTGTTTCAGCCTCTCCAAATCATTAAGAATAACAGAGACGTCTATTTTAAGAGACTCGTCCAGAATTTTAACTTCCAGAAAGGCACCTTCCATATAAAAACCTATTAATTGAATACTTTTCTGGTTTTTTAACAGCCAGTTTGTAGAGTAATCAACTATACATAATCCAAAAGTAATAATGAAAAAGAATAAAAGAAATAATGATGTATATCTTCTTTTAAACCGCCTTGCGGTCCTGAACCTTTCCAGCCTGTTCACGTAACTGAACCTCCAAGCCTGGAAGCAAAAGAACCGTCCCCTTGCTCCCTTTTCTAGATATTATTCCCAAAAAAATCTAATTAATTACTTATAACCTGGACTTCAGGGCGGTCAGTTACTCAGTTTGCTTATAACCTCATTTATGGCTTTAGCCACATACTTGGTACTTTCCAGGGCTTCATTCAGTGTGTTGCCGTCACCACCTATCTCTATAATAAGGGATCCGGTTGTAAGGTGCTGGTTATACCTGTTTTTGCTTATCAGTATAGGTCTTGCCAGGCCGGGGCATATTTCGTTTAGCTTTTCCTGGAGTTTCAGAGCAAGCTTTAAATTCTCCTTCCAATTAGGATGTTTAAATCCGTTTGCATCGGTTCCAATAACAAACATAACCTGGGCTACCGCTTTACCGTCTATCTCCTTGACTCTTCTTAGCTTTCCCTGGTCTTTAGCCAGGCCGTCCCTGTGAATATCAAGAGTTATTTTTATTGAGGGATAGCTCTTTAATATCTGTGTAACGGTATTTAATGAATTGCCATATGAGTTATTATAAATATAATCATGAACAGTACCATTGTGAATTACCTCAATACCATAGGTTTTTTGAAGGGTTTGAGCCAGTTCATTTCCAACTCTTACTACATTACTCCTGGGGTCTGGTGATGAGTTGGGTGAGTCTTTTTTCCCAAGGTCAGCTAAATTCTTTAAATAAGCTTCGGTAGTATGAGTATGGTAAATAAGAATCTTTGGCCCTTTCTTATCAAATTTTATTTTGAGAGGTTCTTTTAATAAAGCTTCAATATCTATCTTATATTTTGTTTCATTTTGAATTTCAATTTTTCCACTGGTCTGGACCTCCAGCTTGGAAAGATCCCTGTCTTCGGTTTCTTCGTGGAACCACGCCACATCTATTCCTTCCAGAAACTCTCCTTCATAACCCTCCATGTCAGGAATATATTCTATACCTGACCCTCCTTCTAAATATTGATTTTCATCATTCGTATCATCCCGGGCACTATAATCATCAGGATCAGAGCCTCCGGTGTCTTCCAGTTCAGGTTCTGATATGCTCTCTTTTTGTGCTATAAGTATATTGTTGTAGTAGGTGTTAAAATATGGCGACTGGGAGTTTAATATTGTTACAGGAGAATTTAACTGAAAGTTAAATATATATCCGATTACATCTTTTATTTCATTTAGTAATGAAGTGCTGATATTTCCACTGTTATATACTGTATTAATTATTGGCAGGGACAGGTTGAGAGTTCCCTTGAAATTCTCTGTATCTATATTTTTCACAATATCCATGTCCATTGAAAAAAGTGTGTTTCCAGCAAAAATGCCAAAACTGATCGCAGTAATGCATAAAATTACTGTAAGAGGTATCATGAATATCCTGCGGTATTTTTCTTTTCTTTTTTTCTTTATGTATGCTTGTCTCATGGCAACTCCTAATATTAATAATTAAGGTAGATACTATAGCCCGTTATTCAATAATATTCTGGAAACATGGATATTATGACAAGTTATATAGAAACGTGATCTTCTCTCAATCTCTATAGGCGGCTGATACCTTCCGGCTTTTCAAGTATTAACCTGATTGCCGCCTTGTTATAAAAGATGCAAAAAAGGTCCAAACAACGGCTATCCGTTAAATTTGGACCTTTTTTACTTTATTATATTTTTTATATCATACTATCATTTTGGACTATTATTTTGGGGGAAATATTTCTACTGAATAAATTTTTTTAATTCAGGATAATTATCTATAACAAATTCAGCTCCTGCCATCACCATTGCGAATAATGCCAACAATATTACCAGTACAATGGCTCCCACATCATATTTCATAGGTTCATCCTTTTTTCCTGCGAAAAATACCAGCATTTCGATTCCCATAAGGACAAGTATAATAGGCCATAGTGAAAAGATAAACCTATAATCCATATCCGGTAAAAATATACGGGTTAAAAACAAAAGTCCGAAACCTACAAGCACTATACCTGCTGTAAGAGTGCCTACCCTACGGCCTTTAAACATCTCTGTCACACTCCTCTTTTTTAACTGCAATAAGCCGGATTCCTATCAGTATTATTACGATTCCAATTACAAATTGTGGGAAAACCCTGGTGATGCCACGAATAAATCTGTATATATCTTCAGGGATATAATTCCACAAACTAAGCATAATATTGTTCAAAATAAGGTACACACCAAAAATTATTAACAAAATGCCGGCATATAATCCCTGTTTTTTAAAAATAAAACCACAATTTTTCATTATACTGTCAAGTGAGAATAAAAAAGTATCTTCATACTGGGCAAATTCCTCATCACTTGAATAATATTTATTTATGCAATCAAAGAATGAATAAAACCAAAGAATCGGCAGGATAAAAAGCAGTGGGCCAATATTTAGCCAGCTTGCAATAAAGATAATAAGGAAGAAAGCTGACATCAGTGAAACTCCTATTTTCATAAAGCCCATAAACATATGTCCTGCTCCGGGCAAAAGTGAAAATACAAATGTAAAAAACTTATTCTTCTTCTGTCTCATTTAATGATACCTCCATATTTAAAATTTTTTGTGAGAAATCCTTTAATCCTGTATTTATATCATTAATATAATCAATCAGCTTTTGTTCTGATGTATTAAATCTTTCAGCATATCTTTCAGGATACCTTTCAGTATAATTAATTGCATTTGCGTAGAAATCCAGGAAACCTGAGAATATAATTGCCAAAGAAGCACAAACAGCAACTGCAACTCTGAAGGAGTAAAACAAAAGTTTTTTGTTATTCCTGTTTTCTTCGGGAGCAGAAGGCAGTTTTCTCATTATTTCATCAGCAAAACCCGAAGGTACTTTCTTCAGTTCTGAATCCATAAAGCTTCCGGAAAAAGCTTCTGCACAGTATAGACATTCGGCTATATGTGATGTTGCCTGTAATAGTTCATCTTCAGTTAATGCGCCTTTTTTGAGGGCTTCCAGTGCGAAACCGGCCAAATGTCCATTCTCATCAAATATTTCTTTCACATATATTCCTCCTTCCATAAATCTCTTAATAGCTTCTTTGATCTTGTCAGCCGGGTCTGAAGTGTTTTCAGGTTTTCTCCGGTATCTCTTGCAATATCCGATAATTTCCTGTTCTTACAGAAATAATTTATTGATACTGTCCTGTAGGGTTCTCTTAATTTATTGCACAAATAAAAAACCCTGTTTTCAGAATCCGTATTTATTACAACAGTTTCCGGTAATTCCTTATTATCCTGTATGTCTTCAATATCCGCTTCAGACAGGCAGGTTATATTCCTGGCAGGACTCTTTAGATAATCTCTGCACTTATTTGCAGCTATGGTGGTTAACCAGCCTTTAAAGTTCTTACCGTCAAAATTGTCAATGTTATTATATGCAGACAAAAAAGTTTCCTGGGCCAGGTCCTCTGCGTCAAAATAATTTCTGGTAAAAGAAAGGCAAATAGTGAAGACTAAGTTTTCATACTGCTTTACTAATTCTATGAATTGTTCTTTCTTTATAATCTTCACCATCCTTTGTATATCTTATTTCCTCTTCATTATAACACCTATGTTCAAAAGAATATTTTTCGATTGTAGGATAATTTACTTACATCTACGCTGTTTCAACGAGGCGTATCTTTTTTTCATTATCTGAACGCCAAATCGGCGTCTGCCACCTGCAGGATACATTTTGCCGCCTCGTTATATATAACGATTCACATAAAAAAAACTCTTCAAAGTTGAAGAGTTTTTTATTCATTAATTATATAATAATATATTGTGTCAGCTTTTTTAGCATATGCGTGACTTAATAATACCGAAGTTTCGTTAAGTGCGAATTATATAATCTATACGTAATCAGCAAAAACTGCGTTTATTTTATCTCAGCTTCTACAGTTCGTATATAAAGTTCTCTTAGCTGCTTGGGATCAACTGTACTGGGTGCATTGGTCATCGGATCTGAAGCATTCTGAATTTTCGGGAATGCTATTACATCACGAATGGAATTTCTTCCTGCCATGAGCATAACCAGCCTGTCTAATCCGAAGGCCAAGCCGCCATGAGGTGGTGTTCCATATTTGAATGCTTCAAGCAGGAACCCAAATCTATCCCAGGCCTGTTCCTGTGTAAACCCTAGAAGCTTAAACATTTTTTGCTGAATTTCCTGGCTGTGTATTCTAATACTTCCTCCGCCCAATTCAACTCCGTTTAATACCATGTCATATGCCTTGGCACGGACTCTTCCAGGGTCTGTATCGAGATACTGGATATCTTCATCCATGGGTGAAGTAAAGGGATGATGTTTTGCTACCCAGCGTTTTTCTTCTTCACTGTATTCAAGAAGAGGAAATTCAATTACCCACAGGAAGTTAAACTTGTCTTTTTCAATAAGGTCAAGTCTCCTTGCCAGTTCAAGCCTCAGATGTCCTAAAGCATCAAATACAATTTCATCTTTATCTGCTACAAAGCATAGTAAATCTCCTGGCTCGGCTTTCATTCTTTCCAGTATGGATTTTATTTCTTCATCTGTGAAGAATTTTGTTATGGCAGACTTAAGTTCATTTTCTTCTACAACTATCCAGGCCATTCCTTTTGCTTTGAAAGTCTTAACAAAATCTATCAGGCCGTCAATTTCCCTTCTGCTAAATTTCCTTCCACAACCTTTTGCATTAATTGCCCTGACACTTCCACCTTTTTTTACTGCATCAGAAAATACTTTAAATCCGCATTCAGCAACCAGATCGGATATATTAACCAATTCAAGCCCGAATCTTGTATCAGGCTTGTCTGTACCAAACCTGTCCATAGCTTCTTTATATGTCAACCTGGGGAATTTATAGTTCAATTCTATTCCTAAGGCTTCTTTAAAAGCTCTTTTTATGAACTCCTCATTTATTTCCAGAACGTCTTCTACATTGACAAAAGACATTTCAATATCTATCTGAGTAAATTCAGGTTGCCTGTCAGCTCTTAAATCCTCATCCCTGAAACATTTTACTATCTGGAAATACCTGTCGAAACCTGATACCATAAGAAGCTGTTTAAATATCTGAGGTGATTGGGGCAAAGCATAAAACTTTCCAGGGTGTACCCTGCTGGGCACAAGATAATCTCTTGCTCCTTCCGGAGTACTTTTTGTGAGCATGGGAGTTTCTATCTCAATAAATCCCTTCTCATCAAAATAATCTCTTGCAATTTTTGCAACACGGTGCCTGAGCATAAGATTTCTTTGCATATCAGGCCTTCTAAGGTCCAGATACCTATACTTAAGTCTTAATATTTCGCTTATGTCTGAATCTTCCTCTATATATATGGGAGGGGTTTCGGATTTGCTGAGTATTCTTAATTCCTTAGCCACAACCTCAATCTCCCCGGTTTTTATCTTGGGGTTTACTGTCTCAGGATCTCTTTTGACAACCTGTCCAACAACAGCAATCACATACTCGCTTCTTACTGTTTCTCCCTTATTAAATACCTCCTGGCTGTTCTCTGCGCTGATTACTACCTGAAGTATTCCGCTTCTGTCTCTTAAATCAATAAATATTACTCCCCCAAGGTCCCTTCTCTTATGGACCCATCCCATAACTGTCACTTCTTGTCCTACATTGCTAATATCCAGTTCTGCACATCTATGTGTTCTCTTTAATCCATAAATCGTATCTTCCATAATAATAATCCCTCCATATATATAGTTGCTTAATACCATATAGTTACTAAATGCACTTGTTTTTTAGCCTGTCTAATATTGAATCCAGACTTACATCCTTTTGTTCTCCGGTTTGCATGTTTTTGAGCACTGCCTTGTTGCTCTCTATTTCTTCATCTCCAAGTACTACCACTGTTCTTGCGCCTAATTTATCCGCGTATTTTAACTGAGCTTTCAGACTTCTTGCCATATGATCGGTTTCAGCTCTTATATTCTCACTTCTAAGTTTATATACAAGCTTTTCAGCAAATTTTCGGGCATTTTCACCTATCACTGCCAAGAATATATCTAATTTTTCAGGTTCAGGTATATTCACACCCCTGCTGTCCATCTCAAGAAGCAGCCTTTCTATTCCAAGGGCAAATCCTATACCTGGTGTCGGAGGGCCTCCGCAAATTTCTACCAATCCGTCATACCTTCCGCCTCCGCAAATTGTTCCCTGAGTGCCTACATTTTTTGAAACATATTCGAAAACTGTCTTTGTATAATAGTCCAGCCCTCTAACAATATTTTTATCTACATTATATTTTATATTAATATTGTCCAATCCTTCTTTTAATCCTTCAAAATGTTCTTTACAAGTATCGCAGACATTGTCCAGCAATGCAGGGGCACCCATGGCATATTCCCTGCATTTTTCTTCTTTACAGTCCAGGAGCCTTAATGGATTTCTGCTGTATCTGGTTTTACAGTTATGGCACATATCATTGATATAAGGCTTAAAATATTCCAGCAGCTTCTTATTATATTCTTTTCTGCATTCAGGACATCCTAAACTATTTATATTCAATTCTATATCTTTAAGGCCAAGTCTTTTGAATAAAACATCCAGTATGCTTATAACTTCTACATCTATTGAAGGACCGGGCGCTCCAAAGGCTTCTACTCCAAATTGATGGAATTCCCTGTATCTTCCCTTTTGAACATTTTCATATCTGTAAGCGGAAATATTATAGTATAATTTGACAGGTTGAGCCATGGAAGCCATTCCGTTTTGGATATAACTCCTCACCACTCCGGCAGTTCCCTCAGGGCGCAGTGTAAGGCTTCTTCCGGCTTTATCAAGAAAAGTATACATTTCCTTTTGAACTATATCCGTGGTATCTCCCACGCCTCTTTCAAACAGTTCAGTATGTTCAAATACAGGTATTCTGATTTCCTTATAACCGAACTTATCACATACTTCTGTTATAATTTTTTCAATATACTGCCACTTGTAAATTTCATCCGGCAATATATCTCTTGTGCCTTTTGGAGCTCTTGTAAGCATTTTTACCTCCATTTACATTAAATAAATGTACTTATACACTAAATTAATGTTCTTCATTAAATGTTCTTCATTCTTGTTATTTTAATTATGCATGAAGATATTGTCAATATAAATCGAAATTATTGAAGTCTGCCCATATGGGTTTTTTATATAACCCATATGGGCTCGCAGATAGCGCACTGAGTAATATTTATCTTGCTGCAACGGGATTGTATAAAAGTTCTTTAAAGCTTTCTCTTTTCTTTTTGTCCCATGTACTATTCCCTGAAGTATGAAAAACTATTTCTCCTGCCTTGGTTGTGCCTTTCTTCAGCAGCCCCTTTTCTTCCATTATATTCCTCATATGCCTTACTGTGCCTGCACTTCCGTCTATTATATCAACATGTATTGGTAAAATCTCTCTGAAATAATTATAGTACAAAGGGTAGTGGGTACATCCCAAAACCACCGTGCTATAATTATCAAATTCAAAAGCCGAGAGTTTCTCCTTAAGATAGGGTTTTATTACATGAGGCCTGAACTCCAGCTCTTCAGCAAATGATACCAGTTCAGGCAGCGGCAGGTAATCAACAATATGCTCCTGGTCAACTTTTGACACAAGGTTTTGGAACTTTTCTTCCTTAAGAGTAAGGGAAGTAGCCAATACAAGAATACGTTTTCCTTTACAACCGTTTTTGTCCACCGCTTGTTTTACCGCAGGTTCCATCCCTATGACCGGAAACCGGTATATTTTGCGCAGATCCTCTATTGCTATACTGGTTGCTGTATTACATGCTACTACCAGCAACTTCAGCCCCTGTCCAACCATATATTCTACTGCTTCCAGGATATGTTTTTTCACTTCTTCCTTAGGTTTCATGCCATAGGGTACATGAAGAGTGTCCGCATAGTAAAAATAATCCTCATAAGGCAATAATTTTAATGCTTCTCTAAGGACGGTTATACCTCCTATTCCAGAATCAAAAAAACCTATCTTCAAGATTTCTCATCACCTTTTGCACATAACAGTTTTTTCTTCCGCTCCAGCATTTCAGGTATCCTTTTTATATACTCTTCTACATTCTTGACATTAAAAGCCCTCTCTATTCTGTTTTCCTGAGGATACACCACTTTGGTGACCGCTCCTGCCCCAAGGGCTATTATAGTCTGCTTCTCCTCCATAATCTGAACATTGTATATGCACTCATAGCCCGGTTTGCTATAGCCTACATTCTCCAGATTCCCAAGTATGTTTTTCTGGCGGTATAAATAGTAGGGATGCATGCCAAGGTTTTTGGCGTGCTTATACGCCAAATCCATCATATCTGATGCTTCCTGGTCTGAAATCATTTTATATTTCTCCCTTTCCTCCTTAAACCTGGATGCCCTTTTTACCGCCATAGCATGTACTGTAACAGCTTCAGGAGATAATTTGCCAATTTCTTTTAATGTATTCTCAAACATTTGAAGATTTTCACCTGGAAGGCCGGTTATGATATCCATATTTATGTTATTAAATCCAACCTCCCTGGCAAGAGTAAAGGCTTCCCGTATACTGCTGGCTGTATGGTTTCTTCCTATTGCAAGCAAGGTTTCATCATTCATGGTCTGGGGATTTATACATATTCTGCTTACCTTGCTGCCTTTAATAATTTCTAGTTTCTCTTTATTAATTGTGTCAGGCCTGCCTGCTTCAAAAGTATACTCATCCACATCTTCTGTATTAAAACTTAAGGCTGTTAGCTCCAGCAGTCTTTCCAACTGGTTACAATCTATTGAGGTAGGAGTGCCTCCCCCTATATATATACTTTGCAGCTTAAGAGAATTATTCTCCAATATTTCTTTTACGCCCTTCATTTCTTCATGAAGAGCCGATAAATAACCATCTATCAGATGCCTGCATTTATCTATGGAATTTGAAGTAAAGGAGCAATAGAGGCATCTTGTAGTACAGAAAGGTATTCCGATGTACAGGCTTACGGTGTCCGGATATGCTGTATCAAGTATCCTTTTCTCGGTTTTTGCTACTTCATACAAAAGATTTGCTTTTTTGGCAGATACAAGGTAATTCTTCTGAAGTTTTTCCAATACTTCATATTCATTATATCCATTTTCCAGCATTTCATGGACTATTTTTGAAGGTCTCACTCCGGTCAGTGTTCCCCAGGGAGATTCTTTTCCGGATATTATAGATAAAGCTTTATATAGTTCTTTTTTTAAATATTGTTTTTTTAGCTTTAATCCTTCACGTAACCCTTCTTCAGGTATTTCTATTAAAGTATCGAAATCTTTTCCTTTTATATCTTTTCCTTTTATAGAAAGTATAAAGGTGCGGCAGTTTTTATTATTTTCCACCCATGTTCTTAGTAGGACTGTTTCCCCGGAAATTTCTTTTACTGCCTTATCATCTGTAAGCCTGCAAGTTTGCTCTTCTTTGAAAAACAATCTTATAATATCAGCTATTTCATATTCATATAGATCAGTGTCATATTTTAAATATATCATCTAGCATTTCTCCAATATTAAAGAAAGAGGCTTAAAAGAAAGGATTATTCACCCTCTCATACCCAATGGTAGAAGTAGTCCCATGTCCAGGATATATCTCAACATTGTCCTCTAAAGCCATAAGCTTGTTATATATTGAATTCATCAGGTCTTCATGATCTCCCCTGCCCAGATCCGACCTTCCTATTGACATCCTGAACAGAGTATCCCCTGTGAAAACTTTATTTCCTACCTTTATACATATACTGCCTTCAGTATGCCCTGGAGTATGTATTATTTCAAGTTCAAGATTGCCAACCTTTAGGATCTGACCGTCTTTTAACAATACATCTGCATCTCTGTAAGTTTCATTGGCGCCAAACAGGGAAGCTCCGTTTGCCCAACTGTCGCTAAGGGCCGCCGCATCTTTTTCATGTACGGCAACCTGGGCCCCTAGTTTATCCCGTATTTTATCCATTGAGCATATATGATCCAGGTGGGCATGGGTTAAAATAATGTATTTTATTTTAAGGCCTGATTCTTCAACCATATTCAGTATATCTCTGCTGCTGGCTCCAGGATCAATTATTACCCCTTCACCTTCATCTCCTATCAAATAGCAGTTTGAACCAAGCATTCCTGTATTAAGCCGTTTATATATCATTTCTGCCTCCGTTTATATCTCAACAAAAAATTCTACCTTGTATTTATCAAAATTCTTTTTTACTATCTATCAATATTGTAACAGGACCGTCATTATGTATTTCAACAAGCATTTCAGCCTGGAATTTTCCTGTTTCTACCTTAACTCCACGTTGCTTGCAATAGTCAACAAATCTATTGTAAAAGTCCTCTGCTTCCGCCGGGGGAGCAGCATTAGTATAACTTGGCCTGTTGCCTCTTCTGCAGTCTCCATAAAGTGTAAACTGTGAGACAATTAGCAATTCTCCACCTACATCCATTAATGAGATATTCATTTTCCCGTTTTCGTCTTCAAATACTCTCAAATTTAAAATTTTATCGGCCAGATAGGTTAAATCTTTTTCTGTATCATTGGTCCCAACACCTAAAAGTACTACAAGACCTTTTCCAATTTCGCCTATTATTTTATTGTCCACTGATACTCTGGCCTCACGTACTCTTTGTACTACTGCCCGCATATTTTCCTCCTTTATATAGCTTAAAGGTACAGAAGTCAAGCAAACTTAAAACAATGCCGGCGAAATGAAGTTGAAAGAATGGATAGTTTATTTTAGAATAGTTTTACTCCTATATACTATCTTACCTGGTGCTTGCTTCTTTCAACTTCAAAAACTCCATGTACCTTTCTTATACTCTTTATGATTTTTTCCAGTTGTTCTGTATCTGTTATTTCCAGTGTCAGGTTCATGATTGCTATATTATCTTTTGTAGTCCTGGCATTCATTGCCTTAAGGGGTATTTTAGAATCACCCAGGACATTGGTAATATCCATAAGCAGTGCCGGCCTGTCATAGGCAAGAACATTAATTTCAGCATTATAGGCTACATCTCCCGCAGTATACCAGCTTACTTCAATTAACCTGTCCTGTTCGTTAATATTATTCAGCACATTAACACAATCTCTCCTGTGAACCGAAACTCCTCTTCCCCGGGTAATATACCCAATAATATCGTCCCCAGGAACAGGATTGCAGCAGCGGGATAATCTGACAAGGCAATTGTGGAGTCCCTTCACTACTATTCCATTTTCCCTGGGACTCTTTTTACTGCGTACACTCCTGGTCTGCACTGCTCGTTCAAGTTCCTGGTCCACAAGTTCTTCAGGTTTGAGTGTTTTCCTGTATTCTTCTTTCAGCCTGGATACCACCCGGTGTGACGTTATAGCACCATACCCTATTGCGGCATACAGGTCATCTAATGTATTAAAAGAATATTTTTTAAGGATTATATCAACCCACTCAGGCTTAAACAGCTTGCTGTAAGGCAATCCTTCTTTCTTTAATTCTTTCTCCACAAGCTCTTTGCCTCTTGCAATATTCTCTTCCCTTTTTTCTTTTTTAAACCATGCGTTTATCTTATTTCTGGCCTGAGTACTCTTTACTATTTTGAGCCAGTCCCTGCTGGGGCCATGTATGCTTGCTGATGTGAGAATCTCCACCATATCGCCGTTCTGCAATTTGTACTCAAGAGGAACCAGCTTCCCGTTGACTTTGGCTCCCATCATCTTGTTTCCAATGGCACTGTGAATGGCATAGGCAAAATCAATGGGTGTAGATCCTGCAGGTAAGTTTATTACATCACCCTTAGGTGTAAAAACAAAAACCTCACCTGAAAACAGGTCAACTTTCAGTGTTTCTACAAACTCCTTGGCATCCCGCATTTCCTTCTGCCATTCAAGTAGCTGCCTCAGCCATGTAAGCTTAATTTCAAAATCACTTGTGTTGGTATTGCCTTCTTTATATTTCCAGTGGGCCGCAATTCCTACTTCTGCCACTCTATGCATTTCCCAGGTTCTGATCTGTACTTCAAAAGGTACTCCCTCATGGCCTATTACCGTAGTATGCAATGATTGATACATATTCGGCTTGGGGACAGCAATATAATCTTTAAATCTGCCCGGGAAAGGCCTGTAATGCTCATGCACCAGTCCAAGTACCGCATAGCAGTCCTTCACGGTATCCACAATTATCCTCACCGCAAAAAGGTCATATATCTGATCAAGAGTGCGGTTTTGGTTCTTCATTTTCTTATAAATACTGTAAAAATGCTTTGGCCTGCCCTCAATGTGAGCCTTGATGCCTATATTGTCAATTTTAGTTTTCAGAGATTCTGTTATCTGGGTAATATATGCTTCCCTCTCTTTGCGTTTTTGAGCAATACTGTTAACCAGTTCATAATAACCTTTTGGATCAAGATATCTAAGACACAGATCTTCCAGTTCCCATTTGATTTTTGATATACCCAGCCTGTGAGCAAGAGGTGCATATATTTCCAAGGTTTCCTTGGCTTTAGCCTGTTGACGGTCGGTGCTCAGATATTTGAGAGTGCGCATATTGTGCAGCCTGTCGGCCAGTTTAATCATTATAACCCTGATATCTTTTGCCATGGCCATAAACATTTTTCTTAAGTTTTCAGCCTGTTGTTCTTCTTTTGTTGAATATGGTATTTTCCCCAGTTTTGTTACTCCGTCAACAAGCGAGGCTATTTCTTCTCCAAATATTTCGCTCAGTTGTTCAAAGGTAAAGGTCGTATCTTCTATGGTATCATGCAGTAGCCCTGCAACTATGGTAGCGCAGTCCATACCCAGTTCAGCCAAAATGCAGGCAACTTCAACAGGGTGTGTGATGTACGGTTCACCAGACACCCTCATTTGGCCATCGTGAGCTCTTCTTGAAACCAGGTATGCTTTTTCAAGCAGTTCTGACTTGCAACCTGGATTATATTCATTTATTGCTTTCAACAGTTTTTCATAATCTTTCTGCACAACCAAGCTATCCTGCATGATATACCTCTGCCCATGACCTTGCTAATGTATTATTTCATACTGCTAAAACTGTACAATGGATTTTACATTATAATTCTTGAGCCTTTCTCTGCCTTTTAAGAAAGTAAGCTCTATGAAAAATACCAGCCCTATTACTTCTCCACCCAGCATTTCTACCAGCTTAATATTTGATTCTATCGTACCGCCGGTGGCAAGGAGGTCATCAACAATAACCACTTTCTGGCCCGGTTTTATAGCATCTTCATGTATCTCCAGAACATCTGTCCCATACTCAAGTTCGTACTCTATACTCTTTGTTTTATATGGAAGTTTTCCCTTTTTTCTTATTGGCACAAAGCCTTTGTTCATTGAATAAGCCAGTGTTGCCCCAAAGATAAATCCTCTGGATTCCGGACCTACTATGATGTCAAAATCTCCAAAGCTCTCGGCTGCACTTATCAAACCGTCAATACATTCCTTAAGAGACTCTGCATCCTGAAGGACCGTTGTTATGTCGATAAAATCCACTCCCTCTTTCGGGAAATTTAAAACATGTCTTAATTTTGACTTTAGATCCATCGCGATTTCCTCCATTTTATCAAGTTGACTTATTGCTCAACTTGTTTATAATTTCCTGGCATCTCATATATGTTTTTGAGTTCTCCAGGTTTTTTTTCGTATTATTCTTTTCTAGCACAATATACATGCCAAGCTTTCCTAATGGTGTTTTTCTCAGTAAATTCAGCTCTTCAAAAATATCCATAGCTCTTTTTAATTTAAAAAAATTTATGGAAATTCCATAAGTTTTGGAAATCTTGCTTGCAAAAGTAATTAAGTTATCTACTCTTATATCCCTGCCTGTATACTTGCCGGAATCTTCTTTTAGCGCAGCATTTTTAATATACTGGTAAATTGCTTCTAATTCTTTCCTGTTCAGCGTTATTCCCTTCAAATCTACAGGCATATTACGTAAATCCAAACTTATATCTATATTATATTTTAATAAACGGCTATTCTCAACATCTTTATCTAATTTATAATAGAAGGCATTTATCAAGCTTTTCCTGGCACAAGGCCTGATATCCTTAAGAACCAGCTGGGCCTTCTCCATATTATTCCATTCATTTACTTCCAGGGAAAAGGCTACATCCACCACGTCACCGCTGTTGTATGCTTCAGCCAGATCTCCCATGTTGAAACCTATTGCGTCTATAAAAATATCACCTATTTTCAGGACCAGTTTTAAATGCTTTCCTTTTCCCACTGACCTGATGCTGCTTATAATTATGTCATTGCAGGCAAAAACAGGGCTGGGATTTCCGGTACCAAATGGAGCCAGTTTATCAAGCTCTTTAATATTCTCCAGAGTAATATCCTCATCATTTATATATGCATCAACTTTTATTCTGGGTATTAAATCTTCATCTTGCATTACTAAATCTGCATATTCATTTATTGCCTTCCTGAAAAGCTGTATATTTTCTTCCGGGAGAGTAAGACCCGCAGCAAGCTCATGACCTCCATACTTGTCAAGCAGGTGCTGGCAATGAGTCAGTGCCTTGAACAAATTAAAGCCTTCGATGCTTCTTCCTGAGCCTTTGCCCATACCTTCCTCTATTGATATTAAAATACTGGGGCGGTAGTACTTTTCAGTAATTCTTGAAGAAACAATTCCCACCACACCTTTATGCCATCCTGTCCCTGCTACAACCAATACCTTATCATCCAGATACTCAGGGTCTGATTCAATAATATCAAAAGCTTCCTGAAGTATTAATTGTTCTGTTTCCTGACGCCTGCTATTTTCCTCATTTAATTCCAGGGCTATTTTTTCAGCTTCTTCTTCCCTGTCACCGGTAAAGAGATTTACAATTCTTCCTGCATCTCCAATTCTTCCTGCGGCATTAATCCTCGGAGCTATTATAAATCCTACAGAGTATGTATTAATTGTTTTTCCCTCTAGTCCCGATTTCTCAATCAGCTTTCTTAGTCCGATATTGCTGCTGGAACTCATCTTTTCCATTCCAAATTTTGCAATAACCCTGTTTTCCCCGGTGATTTTTGATACATCCGCAATGGTGCCCAACGCCACCAATTCCATGTAATCAATAAAATTCTTGCCTATACCGTACCTGATATTCATTGCGTTTATCAATTTTAAAACTATCCCCACACCTGCCAGTTCTTTAAAAGGGTAACTGCAGTCCTGTCTCCAGGGGTCAATTACTGCAATTGCTTCAGGAATTTCCGACTTACATTCATGGTGATCGGTGACAATCACGTCAATGCCTTTGCTTCTTGCATATGCTATTTCCTCAACAGCAGTAATGCCGCAATCCACTGTAATTATAAGTGTTGCCCCTGTACCGGCAATTTTATCCATGGCTTCTATTGAAAGTCCATAGCCTTCCTCTATTCTGTCGGGAATATAGTAGTCAACATCATCTCCAATATCTCTCAGGTAGTCCATTAAAACTGAAGTGGATGTGGTTCCGTCCACATCATAATCACCGTATATAATTATTTTTTCTTTATTCTGTATAGCCTTCCATATCCTGTCCACAGCCTTGTCCATATCCTTTAGCAGGAAAGGATCATGAAAATCATCTGGAGACGGATTTATAAAATCTTTGATATAATCGGGGTCCTTTATTCCCCTGCTAAGCAAAACCTTTGCCAGCAGCCTGGAAATACCCAGGTTTCGTGAAATTTCATCCACTTCTTCTGCAGGGGCTTCATTACTTACCCAGTATTTATCGTGAGGAATCCAAAGGGCTTCCCCTTCAGTTTCTTCAAATTGCATATTCTCCAGTTTATTTATTATTTGATTATCCTGCATTTTATTTTGATTACTTTGTATATTTTGTGTATTTTCAATTTTTTGATTTTCCTGGCTTTCTCTTGTCTTCTGGTTATCCTGTATCATCATGCCATCCTTTAAATTTTTCCTATTATAGTTTTGTCCATTATTCATTATTATGTTACAAATAGCCATCTGTCAACTTTTATTTTTCTGAAACAATGAGGCGGTTTTCTGTACTTTCAAAGTACACTTTTGAAAGTACAGCAACCGCCCCATTGTTTGTTTATTTACTGGAGCAGGAAGATTTTCCTCCTGTCTCCATCCTTAATTACTTCACCATGTTCTGCATGAGAATTGCCACCATCTTTGCCGCTTCGGCACGGTCTGCATTGTCCAATGGCGCAAATACTATGTGGTCTCCTGACGGTCTGCCGTTTATTATGCCTGCCCTCTGTACCTTCTCCACTGCTTCCCTTGCATAGGAGCTTATCTTGTCACTGTCTGCAAATTCAATTGCTTCCGCTGTCTCGGGCAGTGTATAGTTTTGTACTGACGCAAACCTGCTTATCATTAATGCTATCTGCTCTCTTGTTATATAGTCGTCAGGTCCAAACAAGCCGTTGCCATATCCTTTCACTATGCCATTCTCCGTTGCCCAGGCTACATATGGCGCATACCAAGCATTCTCATCTACATCCTGGAAGGCTGATGTCTTGTACTTAGCAGTATCTATTCCTGCTATCCCTGCCAGTATCTTTGTGAATTCCGCCCTGGTTATGTTGTTGCCTGGCAGGTACCTTCCTGTACCATCTCCGCTTATTATATTCCTTGCAGACAGGTAGGTTATATAATCCTTTGCCCAGCTTCCTTCTGTGTCTGTGAACTCTACCTTGTTATACCCTACCGTATACCTGGAGAAATGGCTTAGCTTAAAGGTCAATGTGCCTGTTTCCGCGTCATATACACAGCCAGCTATTAATACCAGCTCGCCTTCATCGGTTATATGGTATATTACAATTGCATTCAGGTCCTCTCCTGCCTTAGGAGTATATGGAATGCTTATTGTCGCAGTTCCTCCGCCTAAATCGGATATTACTTTATCTCCTGAAGTAATTGTGAAATCATATATCGGCCTGTCTCCTACTACCTCTTGTACTTCCGGTTTAAGGTCTGCTTTGTCTACACTTGAAACAGATATTGATACTGGTTCTGATGCAGAAGCACTTATTGCGCTTACAGCTTTGCTGTCAAAGGAAACTTCTGCAACAGATGTTGTAATCTTCAGTGTATCTATATTACCGTCTGCTATTACATCTAATCCTTTCTTTGGAACTACAACCTCAACTTCAGTGGAATTATCAGGTGATGCAATTTTAATTTCCATAAATGCTGATGTTCCTGACTTTGCTGCCGCATTCAATACTTCCTCAGCTACCTCAATAAAATCTTCTTCGCTTATTAAAGCTGCCGCAAGGCCATCTTTTACTGTTGCTTCAACTTCTGCTTTAATTCTGGTAGTATCTCCTTCTCTCTTAGGACTGTCATATGTTAGTTTACTACCTAAGTCTTTATCCTCAACTTTATCTTGCTTTTTATCCTGACCAAAATCAGGAATGTAAATAACAGGTGGGCTGACATATGGTTCATATACTGATACAATGCAATAAGCTTCCTGATCAGAAGTTTTTGCACGAATCAAAGTAGCTCCTTTACCCTTAACTGTGACAAGCCCTGTCTGATCCACTGAAGCTACAGCATCATTATCCGAACTCCAGGTAATGTTAAGATTTACAGGAAGCTCAGGCTCAAAAGTAGCTGTGAGCAAAACGGGGAAAGAACCTAATGGAAGACTTAGATAAGTGTGATTTAAGACAATAGTATAAGGTCTGTGAGGTTCTAAAGCATTTATTGCATTTAGAATAGCAGCGGTTTTTTGTATAACTTCCTCATTGGATGTTTCTGGCATTGCTAATGCTTGCACCAGAATGTTCCATGAAACATCAAAATAATCGTCCTTATTAAGAGCCATAGCTTGTGCCTTTGCTTCGTCAAGAGCAGCCTGGCCTGCAAATACCAGTGAACTAATAGCATCACGAATGCTTTGAGCATAACCGTCCACTATGTTTTGTTCGGAAGCAAGTTTTCCTCTCTCAACACTGTCAATAACAGCCTGTAAATACTTCCAGCTTCCAACTGTATAATCGTTCTCTACCAACTCAGCTGCTTCTGCGATAGCTGCGTCAACTTCACTATAGTCTGCCAGCACAGGTTCTTGTACTGAAACTTCGCATGTACAGCTAATATTCCACAAAGTAGCTGTAATAGTTGCGTTTCCAACGCCATGGAATGAGACAAAGCCATTTTCGTCTACAGTAGCTACACCAGGATTAGAAGAGGTCCATGTTATAGCAGGCAATGTAATAGGTGGATCTACTATGACAGATAGCTGCACCGGAGTGGAATTTGGCATGCTTGTCAGAGTTTCCTGGCTCATATTTATTCTTACTGATTTATAAATAGCAAAATTATCAATATCTAAAAGCTCAGGTGTTTCACTGCTGGGAAGGTATGTAAACCTGAAAAACGTATCATCCACTGATGCACTTTTGTCATGGTAGACAACATCCCATACAGCAGGTTCTTGCTGATCTTTCTTCCAGGTTTTAATAAATAAACTGTTGCCGATTCGTATACTCTTCCATGTATACCATTGATTTGCTTCAAAATTCTTATTGGATTCTGCTGCCCTGGAAGTTCCGTCCATTATTGCAATACCCTTTTGGCTAAGTATTGCTATATTGCTTTTATTTTTATGCAACATAGAAATCTGCAATTTTACTGCGCTGTCCTGTGGGAAGCGGAAATCAAATTTATTCGTATAATTTCCACTTATGACAGTATGATAATCAGCATTTATACTGAAAGAACCCGGTTCGGCAATAAGAAGATCATCGATATAAAAGCACTCATCAATTGAGCTTCTTCCATTTGACAAGAAATATATGCCATTTACTCCATTAGCTGTATTTGTTCCATAACCGTTTTGAGATGTTTTCAGTGCTTTACCTGCGTATTTTCCATCAATATAGATATGAGCCTCTCCTGTGGTAGCATCAGTGTTAAAGCACTCAACATGAATATCATGCCACTTATCAGCATTAATAGAAATAGTACCGTCTATCACATTTTTATAGGCAGTACCATCATAATATTGAATACCTCCATCTGTTGTAAACCTGATCCAAAAAGCAGTGGAGGCTGAAGTGTGTTCTCCGTTTAGAACCTTAAATGCTACATTATTAGTAGCCTTTAAATTTTCTACATATAGCCTGAAATCAATATCCAAACGCTGTGTAGGAGTTAGTCCGGTAATATAAAGTACATCTGCTATTGATGATGACGATTGATCGTATATCTGAAGTACTTTATTATTACTACCTTCCTCCATTTGAACCGTAGCCTGGTTACCTGTCATGCCTGCAGGAAGAGCACCAATTAAATCTTTTTCAAAATCACGAACAGTTATAGTAGCTGGCTTGCTACCGGAAAGCTGCAGGTATTTGTTTCCTTCTTCTTCTTTTATTATAGCCGTATTGGTGGCACTCTGGGTTATTAATATATTTTCATTATTGTATACTTCATCGGTTTCATAATTTTCAAAATCATCTGTAAATAGTTGCAACTGATCTCCGGTTCCTTCAAGCTCACTTGGCGGTTCAGTAACCGTTACCACACAACTGTCCATCACATTACCTATACTAGCCGTAATCACAGCTGTGCCCTTGCCTACAAAGGTTACATAGCCATTTACCACATTTGCTACCTCCGGATTACTGCTGTTCCAAACTACAGGGGGGATAAAAATTGGCACAGGATTAAAAGTAAGAGTGAGCTGCACACCGCTGTCTCCCAAATAAGTGTTTATTTCACTCTCTGCAATGGACATTGTATATCCATATACAAGGCGTAAGTTATCAATATCCACCCTGGAAGCACCGGTTTCACCAGCAGTAAATTCCAGTCTAAGCTTATTACGTTCTGTTTGTACTTCACTGGATGTATAAATATAATCCCAACCGGAAATTGGTAATAATCCCTTTGGCGCAATTTTTGCATAAATCCGGTTTCCTAACATCATTATTCTGGCAGAATACCAAATATCCTTCTCAAGGTTCTTAACTATTGCTTTTTGTACTGTTCCATTATATATTTGCTGTATGGTATCCGGACGTATCAGGGTCTCTGTATTACCTTTTTCATGTGAGAAAGATATTGCCAGACCTTCTTTCCCATTATTTGCCATCACGTTATCGTTAAAACGGAAATCAAATTCCAGGGAACAACTTTCTAAAACTTGATCTACAGAAGTAATGCTGACGCTTTTATTTTCCTCTTCATAGATACTTTCAAGGGAAAGGTACTTATTTCCTTCCTCCTCTGCTATTAATGCAGTGGAAGTTCCCTGGTTATCTACTATGAGAGCATCGTTTACATATGAATCACCTGCTGTGAAACTTTCAAAATTATCTTCCAGGGCGATCATGGGAGCCATTGTGTCAAACATATCAGGAATTTCCCAGTCAGAAATCTCTGTGAAAGTTCCGCCAATAGCACGGATACGTGTATCGTAGTATATGGTAAGAATACGGTTGTCGTTTGTTAACATTGCTGAAGGATCCGCCATATCTCTAAGGGAAGGACCACCGGTATATATAAGTTTTTCATCAGTACTGTTCCAGTCAAATCCTTCGTTTAAATAAATCATCTTGCCATAAATATACCTTGGTGTTGAAGGCTTCGCCCATGTGGCAAGTATACGGTTTTCATCAATTCTGATGAAGCCGGGTTGACTTAAGGGTTCTTGTATTCCAAGAACTTGCCATGTTTTTCCTTTGTCATATGATACAAAGTAATGACCTGTTGGACGAGCTAATCCATAAACAGTATCATTTCCTACATATATCAGGGACAATTCACTCAAACTACCCACTTGCTCCTTTGGAGCTATGGATATTTCTTCAGTCCAAATCCACTTGCCATTTCCTCCACGCACTCCGCGGATCAACCTGACAGTAGAACTTGTATCAGATGTGGTGCCTCCGTAAACTGGCACAAGAATCTCGTCATCTTCAAATACAGCAATATCTCCTCTTTTCGCCAGCCAGGCATCCAGATCATTGCTTATTACCTCTTGGGGTACACTCCAGGTTTTTCCGCCATCTCTGCTTTCACAAATATATACTCTGAGATACCTGTCAGTGGCATATCTTCTTGTAAAAAATGTTAATAGCACTGTTCCGTCATTTAGCAGTGCAAAATTTGGATCACGGGGCTCTACAGGGAACTCTTCCGTTCCAATACCATAACTCAATAATATATCTGACGAAAGTATTTCTACGGGTTCGCTCCAGGTAAGTCCGTTATCTGTACTTTCCACCAGGCAAATTGTGCCGAATGGATATTCTTCACTGGGAGTGGAGTGCACAGTGTTTTTATAAAATGCTACAAGCAATTTCCCGTTTGGTTCAGTTCCACCATAAACTTCAGCTGGTACATTGACAATGGCTGGGAAAAAAGGATAGTATGGCGTTCTTGTTTTGGCTATAATAACATCAGGCTCTAACAAATGCTCTTCTGAGTCTGCGGCGAAAGCTGGCATAGCAGTAAGGATAAGCACCAGTGACAAGATTAAGGATAATAAAGCTTTAAACCATTTATTCAATTACAACACCTCTTCCCATGAGTTTTTTGGTTATATCCAGTAACTTATCAGGGTCAATACCGGTAGTTGCTTTAGAAATAAGAAATATTAGCAGTTCCTTTAGATTGGATATTTAAGCCGTTGTAAAAGATTAGTGTCCGATGATGGTACTCAAATTTATGATTCTGCTTACTTTTTCTTTGACCACCCTCCCCGGTTAATCACAAGCTAATTATTAAATACATTTGTTTATATGATAAAATAAGATTCAAAATATTTAAATAGGTCATATCTTACTTATGTATTGGGGCATTTTTTACCTTTAGAAAGAAGTGGAGGGACGGTTCTCTTTCATCCAAAGGCTTGCCTTTGGATGAAAGAGAACCGTCCCTCATCTTTGAAAATTCCACATTTCTTAAGCAGAAACTATGATTTTAAAGTATAAGAACCGTTACTCACTTAAAGAGGTAGAGAAATCTTGCTACCCAGCAGACGAAGTGCGTTTTTCTGGAGTATATTAATTTTGTCTTCTTTGGAAATCAGGGCCCCTTCAATTCGTCCTCTTTGGAAAGCAGCGGAGTAGGTATCTGTTCCAAAAAGGATATGCTCTGATCCAGCTCTGCTTACAGCATATTCGATGACGGCATTTTTAGAACTGGCTACTCCAGAGGTATCCACATAGACGTTTTTATGCTTCGCCTGGCATATGGCTTCCACATGTTCCACCGAACCAAGATGTGCAATTATCAGCTTCATATTTGGATAACGGTCGGCAAAAGTTAATAGGTGCAGTGCTTGTGTCTCAGGATGAATCTGAACAATTGCGCGGTTTTCAGAAGCAAAGGAGAACACCTTATCTCCATAATCGAGGATGGAATATCCATGATATGGCGGATGGAGCTTTATTCCGACGCATTTTTCTGTTTTAAGCATCCGGTAAGCCTGCTGGAAAGTTTCATCACGCCTGGGATCAATTACCACCCATTGATAAAGCCAATCGATCTCTCTTGCCTTCTGGAACGCATATTCATTTTCTTCCACAACATCTTCCGCAGAAATTACTCCGGCAAAGGTGGAACAACAGGATACCGCGATACCCAGTTGATCATATACTCGTTTAAGATATTCGAGGGTAGGGTTATAAAGCTTCATATCTGCTTCTGTATCATGTGGTGAACCATGGTTGTAATGGCAATGAATATCTATAGCTAAAACTCCTGTAGATTCAAACATAGCTTCCTCCTATCAGTTAACTCACTTCGTAATTTACATCAATTCAGCTCCCGCTTATATATTATAATAATATATTATAGTAATAATTAAAATGGTATTTCAAGAAGCGGAGGGACGGTTCTTTGAAGCATGGGGGAAGCATGGGGGGAAGCATGGGGACGGTTCTTTTGCTTCCAAAAGCGCACCTTTGGAAGCAAAAGAACCGTCCCCATGCTTTCAGCTTACTTCACCATGTTCTGCATAAGAATTGCCACCATCTTTGCCGCTTCGGCGCGGTCTGCATTGTCCAATGGTGCAAATACTATGCGGTCTCCTGACGGCCTGCCGTTTATTATACCTGCCTTCTGTACCTTCTCCACTGCTTCCCTTGCATAGGAGCTTATCTTGTCACTGTCTGCAAATTCAATTGCTTCCGCTGCCTCGGGCAGTGTATAGTTTTGTACTGACGCAAACCTGCTTATCATTAATGCTATCTGTTCTCTTGTTATATAGTCGTCAGGTCCAAACAAGCCGTTGCCATATCCTTTCACTATGCCATTCTCCGTTGCCCAGACTACATATGGCGCATACCAGGCATTTTCATCTACATCCTGGAAGGCTGATGTCTTGTACTTAGCAGTATCTATTCCTGCTATTCCTGCCAGTATCTTGGTGAATTCCGCCCTGGTTATGTTGTTGCCCGGCAGGTACCTTCCTGTACCATCTCCGCTTAT
>DULL01000010.1 GCA_012840395.1 Clostridiaceae bacterium
AGTGTTTTCTCAATGACAGTATACCTTTTAAGCTGCTCTTGTGACATTAGATAATACACCTTGCCCTTCATAGTGACATTTTATCAAAATAATTAACAAGGTGACATTATCATAAAATAAACACATCAGTATTATAAAAGGACTTGTTTTTTCTGCGAGCCTATGTTAAAATGTAACTTACTGTTTAAATGGAAAAAGCTATTTTTCTTTTTTGTATAATTGTTTAAGCTATTGGAGGTGAATTTGTGTCAGCAGGGCAGATAATTGTTAATGTTATTTATATTATATTGTCGATAGCCATAATAGTTATGGTTTTATTCCAGTCAGCAAAATCAACAGGATTATCTGGGACAATAGCAGGTGGAGCAGAGACTTTTTTCGGGAAAAACAAAGGTAAAACTATAGATGCGCTTCTCAGTAAGTATACCTCATTTGTTGCAATAGCTTTTTTAGTAGTTTCTTTAGTATTGTTTATGTTGCTTAAAGGAATATAATGTTTATTTTTTATTTTAATGTTTATTTAGTTATAAAGATTGAATTAATAATAATGAATTCCAGCCGGGCATGTATATGCGCGGCTATTTTTGACTTAATAGAAATTAGTTTTATGGAAAAAATATAGGATTATAGAGATAGTATTAAAAAAATAAAACAGAGAGGATAAATGAGATGGAATTAAGCGGAAAACTTGCTGAGAGAAGAGAAAGAATATTAGCTTTTATGAGAGAAAAGGCATATAAACCGTTATCTTTCACTGAACTTTCAGTAGTGCTGGATGTTCCTCATGAGGACTTGGATCAATTAAGAATGGTATTGGAAAGCCTGGAATCAGATGGCCTTATATTTAGAACAAAGAAGAACAGATATGGGACACCGGAAAAAATGAATCTGATTGTAGGCCGGTTCCAGGGAAGTGAAAGAGGGTATGGTTTTGTAATACCCGATGACCAGAATATTAAAGATATATTTATTTCTGTTGATAATACAGGCGGTGCCATGCATAATGACAGAGTGGTTGCAAGGATTAATAAAAAAGGTTATAGCGACAGGAGAGCCGAAGGTGAAATAATCAGGATTATCAGCAGAGCGAATAATACAATTGTAGGAACATTCGAGTGCAGTAGGTATTTTGGCTTTGTAATTCCTGACAATACGAAAATTTCCGGTGATATTTTTATTCCAAAAGATGAGTTTGGTAATGCCAAACCTGGTGATAAGGTAGTGGCTGAGATAGTAAAATGGCCTGAAGCGAGAAGAAATGCAGAAGGCCGGATTATAGAAGTATTAGGTAGCAGTAAGGACACAGGAGTAGATGTTCTATCAATAATAAAAACATATAACTTAAAAGAAGAGTTTCCTTTTGATGTGGTACAGCAAGCATCTTCAATTCCGCAGGAAGTAACTGAAGATATGATAAAAGATAGAAGAGATTTAAGGAATCTCAGAATGGTCACTATAGACGGTGAAGATGCAAAAGACCTGGACGATGCCGTTTCTATTGAAAAACTTTCAAACGGAATCTACAAGCTTGGAGTTCATATAGCAGATGTAAGTTATTATGTTAAGGAAAATTCTCCTTTGGATAAAGAGGCTTTAAGAAGAGGGACCAGCGTGTATCTGGTTGACAGAGTCATACCAATGCTGCCAAGGGAATTATCCAACGGTATTTGCAGTCTGAATGCTAAAACTGACCGTTTGGCCTTTTCGGTAATTATGGATATTGATTCTACAGGTAAGGTTATCAACCATGAAATCTTTGAAAGTGTAATCAATGTCTCAGAGAGAATGACCTATACTGATGTATATAAAATATTGGAACTGGAAGACAAAGAATTAATGGAAAGGTATAAAGACCTTGTTGAAGACTTTAAGACAATGAAAGAACTTGCTCTAATACTTAATCAAAAAAGGATGGCAAGAGGAGCTATAAATTTTGATTTTGATGAGGCAAAAATCATTGTTGATGAAAATGGAAGGCCTATTGACATTCAAAAGTATGAAATAACAATTGCCAATCAGATAATAGAAGAATTTATGCTTGTATGTAATGAAACAATAGCAGAGCACTTTTATTGGGCTGATGTACCTTTCATTTACAGAATTCATGAAGATCCTGACAGCGAAAAGATTTCAGCATTTGCAGAGTTTGTGGCTACGTTGGGTTATAGGCTGAAATCAGTAAATAAAATTCATCCGAGGGTTTTACAGGATTTACTTGAGGATGCAAAGGGTACGAAGGAAGAAAAGTTAATCAGTTCAGTTATGCTGAGATCTCTGGCAAAGGCCAGATACAGCAGCGAAAGTGACAAACATTTCGGTCTTGCCACTAAATTTTATTGCCATTTTACTTCTCCTATAAGAAGATATCCTGATTTGATGATTCATAGAATTATTAAGGAGCATCTAAAGGGGCTACTTGATGAAACCAGGGAGAAAGAGTTAAACAGCAGTTTGCCGGAAATTGCACAGGTTTGTTCTCAAAGGGAAAGAGAGGCAGAGGATGCTGAAAGAGAAATTGAATTATTGAAGAAAGTTGAATTCATGAAACAGTTTGAAGGAAGAGTCTTCAAAGGGATAATTTCGGGAGTAACATCTTTTGGTATTTTTGTTGTATTGGATAACACAGTTGAAGGTCTTGTTAGATTGAGTGATTTGGACGATGACTATTATATATATAACGAAAAACTATACTCTTTGATTGGAGAGAGAACGAGAAAGACATACCGCATAGGTGACGAGGTGGTAGTACAGCTTGTAAGAGCAGATCTTTTAACAAAACAGATTGATTTTATGATTGTGGATGATGACTTAGAAGACGAAGATACAGAATTATACGATATATATGATTTTGCTGGAAAGGAAAATATAAGAAGCGATAGTGGTAATGGTAAAAGTAAAAAAACCCGCAAATCTAAAAAAGATGTAGATAAAAAAGTATTAGATAATGTTACCGGAAAAAGAAAAAGGAAGAAAAAATAATGGAGAATGTATTGGTAAGTGCATGTTTGGCTGGAGTAAACTGTAAATATAATGGCGGAAACAACTTAAGAAAAGATATCCAGGGAATTGTATCCCAGGGTAAAGCAATATTGGTTTGTCCAGAACAATTAGGGGGTTGTCCGACACCCCGGCCACCTGCGGAGATTCAAGGTGGTACAGGGGCAGATGTCCTTGACGGAAAATGTAAAGTCATAAATAGAAATGGAGAAGATGTAACTTACTATTTTATAAATGGTGCCGAAGAAACTTTAAAAATTGCTAAAATGGCAGGAATAAAAAGGGCGATACTAAAATCAAGAAGCCCTTCCTGCGGTTATGGCCAGATATATGACGGAAGCTTTTCCGGTAAGGTCAAAGAGGGTAATGGTGTAACTGCTGAATTATTGTTAAGAAACGGTATAATGCTTGAAAACGAAAAATAATGATTAAACCTTCAAACTGTGAATCCCTTTTCTTTAAGTTCATTGAAAAAAGCTTCACAATCATTAGTATGGGCCTCTACCCTGATTGGTTTACTAAGATCCAGGCTAAAAATACCCATGATGGATTTAGCATCAACAATATACCGGCCTGATACCAGATCAATATCAAAATCATATTTATTTGCGATATTTACAAAGTCTTTCACATCGTTAATAGATCTTAGTAATATATCAATATACGCCATAATATTTATTCTCCTTTACATAAATTATTAACTGCCTAACAATTGGATATAAACCCATGTTATTCATTTTATATATTACCCTCTTAATGTTACATAAAGGTTTCATTATTGTTAAAATATTTAAAATATTATTATTTTTAATTGATTATGCATATACTAAATTTTTGTGCTAAAATCTTATTCTACGGGTAATAATTTATAGGAAGAAATTAAAATAATTATCAATGCAGTAACCAGAGGTAATGAGAAATTTCTGAAGTAAGAATTTTTTCTAGTATATAATAATAGTACATTAATCTTTTAAAGGAGAAGAGAATGAAAAAAGTTGCTTTTTACACATTAGGATGCAAGGTTAACCAATATGATACCCAGGCGGTAAGCGATATTTTCAAAAAAGAAGGATATGAGATAGTGGATTTTAATGAGAAAGCTGATGTATATGTAATAAATACCTGTACCGTTACGGGACTTAGTGACCGAAAATCCAGACAGATGATCAGGCGTGCAAAAAGCAATAATGAGAATTCAATTATAGTGGTAATGGGATGTTATTCCCAAACATCACCTGAAGAAGTGGAAAAGATTCCTGAAGTAAATCTTATAATGGGTACCAAAGACAGGAATAAAATAATTGAATTTTTAAGAGAAATAGAGGAAGAAAAGGGAAGACTGAAAGTTGTTTCCGACATTATGCATACAAGAGATTTTGAAGAGCTTCATGTAGAGGAATACAGAGAACGGACAAGGGCATTTATAAAAATACAGGAAGGATGCAATCAGTTTTGTTCATATTGTATAATACCCTATGCCAGAGGACCTGTAAGAAGCAGAAAACCTGAAGATTTATTAGAGGAAATCAGAAGGCTTGCAGAGGACGGAATAAAAGAATTTGTCCTAACAGGCATCCATATTGCTTCCTATGGTAAGGATCTGGGGAATATAGATCTTGTGGATATTATTAAAAAAGTACACGACATTCCCGAGGTTGTCAGAATAAGATTAGGTTCAATTGAACCCGGGTTTGTAACAAAAGAATTTATTGACCAGGCAAAGGAGTTGGAAAAACTGTGCCCACATTACCATATATCGCTTCAAAGCGGCTGTGATGAGACTTTAAAGAGAATGAACAGGAAATATACTACCGGGCAGTTTAGAAACGTAGTTGAAGATTTGAGATCCAATATACCAGATGTTGCGATAACTACTGATATAATGGTTGGTTTCCCGGGAGAAAGCCAGGAAGAGTTTATGAAATCATATGAATTTGTTAAGGAAATTTCTTTTGCACATATGCATGTATTTAAATATTCCCCAAGGAAAGGGACACCTGCTGCCAGATTTAAGAATCAAATACCACCTGATGTCAAGGAAGAAAGAAGCAATATGCTTATAGGACTTTCAAAGGAGAAAAAACTTGAATTTAATAAAAAACATTTAAATAGAGTATTTCCCGTACTGTTTGAACAGGAAGTAAAAAATATGGAAGGCTATATCGAAGGATTAACTCCGAATTATATAAGAGTTATATGCCGGGGAAACCCTGATATGATTGAAAAAATTTATAATGTCCGGCTTCAGACGGCTTACGAGGATCACGTAATAGGTGAAATAATACACTAAAGATGTAAGAGATTTTTCTGCAATTAAAAATTTTCCTATGAATCTGGACTTTATAACGGGAAGCGATATTGCATAAACTGGGAGCATGTATTAATATATTAGTATTGGTAGGCAGGAGAGTGATAAGAAATGTTAGATAATGAAACCATGATGTTTAAAGTGGAAAAGGACAAGGCTGTTGAAGCACGTCAGATTTTAATGACTATTTATCAGGCATTGAAAGAAAAAGGCTATAATCCAATAAATCAGATAGTGGGGTATATTCTTTCAGGAGATCCTACCTATATTACTAATCATAAAAATGCCAGGAGTATTGTGAGGAGACTGGAGAGAGATGAGTTATTAGAGGAGATTCTTCGGTTTTATCTTGAAGGAAGAAAAGATTAGTCCTGACACCAGGATCCGGAGGAAAGAATGAAATATGTAAGTTTGGGAAACACCGGTATTATAGTATCCCGGTTATGTTTTGGAGGTTTGATAATTGGCCCTCTTCAGGCAAATCAGGATGTCCGGCAGGGTGCAGAAGTCATAGCAGCGGCTCTTGAGTCTGGAGTCAATTTCATAGATACCGCAGAACTTTATGGTACTTATCCGCATATTAGAGAAGCAATCAAGAAAACGAAAAAATTACCCGTTATATCAAGTAAATCTTATGCTTACACACAAGAAGGGGCAAGAGAAAGCTTAGAAAAAGCCAGACAAGCCCTTGATATTGATGTTATTGATATTTTTATGCTTCATGAGCAGGAAAGCCGCTTAACCCTGAAAGGTCACCGAGAGGCTCTTGAGTACTATATATCTGCAAAGGCAAAGGGATTGGTAAAAGCTGTAGGAGTATCAACACATAATGTAGAAGTAGTTGAAGCCTGTGCAGATATGCCTGAAATTGATGTAATTCATCCAATAATAAATAAAAAGGGATTAGGGATTGGGGACGGAACAATAGATGAAATGCTGTCAGCCGTAAAAAAGGCATATGATGCCGGAAAGGGCATATACAGCATGAAGCCTTTAGGGGGCGGAAATCTGCTTAATGATTATGAAGAAAGTCTAAACTTTGTTCTCAATCTGCCATTTGTTCATTCAATTGCCTTAGGTATGCAGTCTGTAGAAGAAGTTATTATGAATATAGCTTTTTTTAATGGAGAACCTGTTCCAGAGGAAATTGCAAATTTTCTTAAGAAAAAAAAGAGAAAACTTCATATAGATTATTGGTGCGAAGGATGCGGGAGATGTGTCCAAAGATGTAATTTGGGCGCTCTTAAAGTTGAAGAAGGCAAGGCTGTGGTAAATAAGGAGAAATGTGTCCTGTGCGGTTACTGCAGCAGTGTGTGTCCTCAATTTGCCATAAAGATTTTTTGACTTTTGTTTTTAGAGGGAGAATTATACATGAGAATAATGGGAATTGATTATGGAGATGCTAGAATAGGTGTGGCTGTTAGTGACCTGTTAGGCTGGACCGCTCAAGGGATTGAAACCATTCAATGGAAGGACTCTCTTAATAAGCCTCTGGAAAGAATAAAACAATTGGTTGATGAGTATTCCATAGGGAAAATAGTTGTCGGATTACCTAAAAATATGGATGGTTCAATAGGATTTAGAGGTGAGAAAACCCTTGAATTTATAAAGATGCTGGAAAGCAAGGTAAATGTAGAAATTATAAAATGGGATGAAAGATTAAGTACAGTTGCTGCTAACAAAGCCATGCATGAAATGGAAGTTAAGCTTTCGAGGAAAAAAAAGGTTGTTGATCAGATAGCTGCTGCCTATATATTACAAGGATATCTTGATAGTATAAATAATAAAATAATTTAAAAGATTAATGAATTTTAAGAATATATTGTGAAAAAAGTGGAAATAAGAATTTTATATGATATAATATCTTTATAATTTTTGAAACCAGGGTAATATTTCCTCCGGCGGGATTTTATAGATATTGGGAGGCATTTTTGCCGGAGTAAAAACTTACTTGCATAATTATATTATATAATGAATTTCTTCAAGTTCACTATATAATATAATAATCATAAATTAGAGGAGGTTTTTGCCATGTATGATGAAAGAGATGATGTAGTAGTACTTGTAGACGAAAATGGCCAGGAAATTGAGTTTCAACATATTGACACAATAGAGATGAACGGAAATGAATATGTGGTATTAGTACCCGCCGAGGAAGTTGAAGCCGATGAGGAAGAAGTCATTATTCTTAAGGTTGAACAGGATGAAAAAGGTGAAGATATTCTTGTAAGTGTAGAAGATGAAGAAGAATTGGATGAGGTATTTGAAGAATTCAAGATGAGAATGGATAATGAATATGATTTCTTTGATGACGATGAATATGAAGAGGAAGAAAAAGAGGATGAAGAAGAGGAGGAATAATACGATTATTTGAGTTAAATAAAATTTTAAAAGTGCATGAATTTAAATGAAAGAACTAAAAGGAGTCAAAAAACTCCTTTTTTTATGGAATTTTTTATGTTTTCTTTATATAATATAAAAGATTATTTTAATTTTTTAGTATAAAATTTAATTATCCATTTTCTATTCTTTGGGGGAGAACAGTATGATAAAGTTTAAGAAAAGCACAAATGAAAAAGATAGAAAAATTGTAATTAAAAAGAATGGTTTCCAGCTTACAAAAAATAATAAAATTCTGTTGATTTCCGGGCTGTTAATTGCCGTAATTATAATTTTTGCGGCAATTATAATTGCAAACAATAGTGGAGACAGCCTACAGCCGGTTGCAAATACCGAAGATGAAACAGATATAGTACCTGAAGATAATTTGAATAGTGATGAAAATGGATCTGATACAGCGGATGATTCAGAGGATAATAAGGACATTAATCCAAAGGAGGAATTTATCTTACCTAAAGAAGGTATAAGACCTTATGCGGTAATGATAGACAATGAGGGGACAAGATCTCTTCCTCAGGGAGGATTATATAAAGCCCAGTTAATTTATGAGATAATTGTGGAAGGCGGAGAAACAAGGCTAATGCCTGTGTTTTGGGATTCAAGTCCTGAGTTGATCGGGCCGGTAAGGAGTTCCAGACATTATTTTCTTGATTATGCTATGGAGCATGATGCCATATATGTTCATTACGGATGGAGCCCAATGGCTCAGAGAGACATATCAGCTTTTAAGATAAACAATATTAACGGAGTTGGTTATGGAGGAGAAATTTTCTGGGAATTAACCAAGGACCCGAATAATTGGCAGGATTCTTATACTTCAATGGAAAATATTAAAAAGTTCACAGAAAAAGCCAAATATAGGACAAGTACCGAAAAGAAGCTGCTTTTTGAGTATAATGATACGGATAAAGAACTGGAGAATGGTGAGAGAGCTGAAAAAATAACCATGAGATATTCATCAGGCTATACCTGCGGTTTTGAGTATGACAGCGAAACAGGATTATATAACAGGTTGAGAAAAGAAAAACCTCATATGGAAAGAAACACTAACGAACAGCTTACTGCAAAGAATATAATAATCCAGAAAGTAAAAAACTATCCTATTCCTGGCGATCCGGAAGGAAGACAGGAAGTAGTAACTGTTTCAAAGGGAAGCGGCTGGTATATAACAGGCGGTAAAGCAATAGAAATAAACTGGTCCAAAGATTCCCGAAATGCACAGACAAAATACACTGATAAAAACGGAAATCCAATCACTCTTAATCCCGGCCAGACCTGGATACAAATTGTTCCTATTGAAGGTGCAGTTACAATAGAATAGCTGGAAGGAAGCACGGGGACGGGTCAAGAGCACAGGGACGGTTCTTCTGCTTTACGTTTTGACGGAAGCAGAAGAACCGTCCCCATGCTTCCCCGTCCCTGTGCTTCCCGAAGAACCGTCCATGCTTCCTCTGTTTAAGTTTTTCTTGTAAACTCATTTCTGCATTTAGGACAAATAATAAGGATTTTTCCTTTACCCTTCGGAAGACGTAAAGTTGCTTTACATTTGGGGCACTTAAAATATTTATGGGTTTTTGAATCTATGATGCGCTTTTGCAATTTATTAAACCATGCATAGACTGGGCTCATAAGCATCATGAACTTATAATTTTCCATTCTGCGTTTATTAATATTTTTTGAAAATGTTCTAAAAACGCATATACCCATAGGTATATAGCTCAGTATCATTAAGAAAGGAAACCTTAATATTTGACCAAAAAAAGTCAATAATATTGAAAGTATAAGGAGAGCTATTGAAAGATGGTCGCCTCCGTACCTGCCTGTCATAAAATTCCTTAACCAGTTCATTTATTTCACTCCCACTAAGAAATCAAATTATTTAACATAAAACTAAATTATGCTATATTAATCAAATAATATCTTGAAAATTTATATTCTTGTAATATAGTCATTATTAAACTTCTATTTGCATAAAGTACAAAATATGACAGTATAAATAAAGTTTATCATATATTGCATACGTCAGTATTATAAAGCTATTACAAAAAATAGTCAAAAGAATTGGTTTTAAGAAGTACTTGTGATTTATTCATATTTGGTTTATAATCTATAATGTTGATTGCGAAATAAATATATAATATTATAATCTTATGTATCGGGGTGTGGCTCAGTTTGGCTAGAGCGCTTGGTTCGGGACCAAGAGGCCGCAGGTTCAAATCCTGTCACTCCGACCAATACAAAATGAAGGGCTACAGTGTTAATGCCCTTCTTTTCTTATGTTTTAGACTTATTTTTTTACTTGTGTTATGTTACAGGGTGCTATGTGAATCAAATCAATCAATCTATTCATCAAAATCTTGAAAATAAGGATAGATTAAGGTAAAATATCGTCAGATATTCGTATATTAATTAGAAATACCGTAGCAATCCCAATATAATATAAACTCGATAGCTGATATTTAATAGTAATATACTGAATAAGCCTCTTTACGGCAATTTTGTATTTTATTTGATTAAGAAATATGTTTTTATAATTAATATAAAAATGGATGTGATAAATTTGTCAATGTCACCAATAAAAATACAAAGTAAAAGTGATCAGGTTGTTTCCCAGATAATTGATATGATCCTGGAAGGCAAACTGAAACCAGGTGACCGTCTTCCCGTAGAAGATGCATTGGCTAAGAATTTTGGAGTTAGCAGAGTTACAATACGTGAAGCATTTAAAAATTTGAGTCTTATGGGACTTGTTGATATTAGGCAAGGTGATGGGACTTTTGTAAAAACAATCTCTCCTGATTTTTATATGAGACCTCTTCTGCCCATGATGATTCTTAATCCCCAAAATATGGATCAATTATATGATGCAAGAAGAGCGGTGGAATGTGGAGCTGCACGTTCGGCTGCATTATATCGTACATCCGATGATTTAAATAAACTTAAATATTACCAGGAACAAATGCAAAAATATTTTCATTCTTTTTCAAAAATATCAAAAGAACAGTATACTTCTGCTGACGAAGGTTTTCATTGTGCATTGATTGAGGCGTCCCATAATTTTTATTTTTCAAAAATATTTGAAACAATATACAGTATTTTGATTACTGGAATTAAGAAAACAAGTAGAACCCATGTGGGACGTAAAGCCTCAATTGTCGAGCATGCCAAAATTATAGAAGCCATTGAAAAACAGGATGCAGACCTTGCAGAATCATGTATGTCCGAACATCTTATAAATGCTAAAAAGTTTTATTTTGATGAATTAAACAATGAAATAGACAATGAAAACAATGAAGAAAACGATGTGAATGAGTAGGCAATGAGGTTGAACTCAAATAAATCCAATGGGGACGAACCCAAATAATCAAAAATGGCGGACGATCTTATAATCATCCGCCCCAAAATATTGCCTCTATATGCCAAAAATCAAATGTCAATTATGTTTTCTTTAGAATGTCATCAGCAGCTGTGGCACGAATATAAATACTATAAGAAGCAGAACATATACTCCGATATATGGAACAACATAACGCACAACATCTTCAAATTTTGATTTACTGACGTTAGTGGCAACAAACAGATTTAGTCCTACAGGTGGAGTAATCTGGCCTACTGCCAGTGCAATAATCATAAATACTCCAAAATAAATCAAATCTATATTGGCAGCCCGCGCAATTTCCACAAGTGTTGGAGTAATCAATACCAGTGCACCCACATTATCCATAAAACAGCCTATAATCAGTAAAAGTACTAATACTATGAACATAATGACATACTGATTTGAAGTTACTCCAAGTACGGAAGCTGCTATCCTTTGTGGCACCTCTTCACGTGCTATGATATAACCAAATATTGATGCAGTTGCCATTAACATTAGGATCATAGCAATATTTTCAATAGACTTCATAAAAATGTTAAATATTTGTTTGAGACTAAGGGTACGATATACAAACAAACCTACGATAACACCATACAAACATGCGACAGCAGCTGATTCTGTAGCGGTAAAAATTCCTGAGTAAATACCCCCCAAAATAATTAGAGGCATCATTAGGGCTATTATACTATCTTTTACGATTTTTATGATTTCTGACTTGCTGTACTTAGTCTTTCTGACAGGAATATTATCTCTCTTTGCAATGAAATAATTTAAAATCATTAAAGCTATGGCGATTAATATTCCTGGGACAAAACCACTAGCAAATAACCGTCCGATTGAGACACCCGCAGTAACACCATAAACAACCATGGTCAAACTTGGAGGAATAATTAATCCCAGACAGCCTGATGCCGCAACAACAGCTGCTGAATAGTCCCGCTTATAGCCATGTTCACTCATTGAAGGAATCATAATTGAACCAATTGCGGCGGTGGTTGCTGGGGCAGAACCTGATATGGCACCAAAAAAAGCCGACGCACCGGTACTAACGCTGGCCAAGCCTCCACGCATACGGCCAACAAATAAATCTGCAAGAGCAACCAATTTATTGGAAATTTGGGCTTCTGCCATGATATTTCCGGCAATCAGGAAAAGGGGGATTGCCATATAGTTAAAATTATTCAAACCACTATATACTTTCTGGGCAATAATCATTAATGGCACTTCACCTGAATATGCCATTGATATTGCTGACCCTATGCCAAGAGTAAAGGCGATAGGTACACCCAATAATAATAGTATAATAAAAGAGATAAATAATACTGTTACCATTTTTAACTCCTTTCTTTGACAGAATGACCCGCCATAGAAGACTTAGACGAAGAACTTACCTCCTGAACAAACAAGGCAGCTAGATTCATTAATGCAACAGCACCTGTAATAGGTACTACAAACATTATAAAGCCTATTTTTAGAGCTGGCATTGATGGAGACCTCTGAGTCATTGCCTGAATAGATAATTGGGTACCGAAAAATAACAGTATCAAAAAAAACAAAGCCATAACCAGAATAGAAAAAAGTATGGCAGCCTTTTGAAGTTTGGGTGGTAGTTTGTCCCGGAATAATTCTACTGCCACATGGGACTTTGTACTAATTCCAAGCGCGGCACCCAGCAAACCCACCCAGATCATACAATACCTAGAGATTTCTTCCACCTGGGCTATTGAAATATTTAAAAATTTTCTTGATAACACCTGGAAAATGACTAAAGAGGTCATTAAAATAAGTAAAACCGTACATATTACTCGTAAAAATCCATTAATCTTTTCAATGACTTTCATGTAAGAGAGCCCCCATTCTAACACAAAATAAACTTCCGTCTATCTACCGTACAGTAATGGGTAACATTTCTCCATGCTTATGCTGGTATGTATAAACACTTGAAAAGAATATAAATTATATGACCTTACTCAGGTAAATGTTACCCATTAATTCTATTACAATTATATCTCCATATAAGAGTATTTTCATACATATATACATCTGGTGAATAGTATATTACTGCACGGCTTACGCTTACAACGAACCTGGAGAAGGCTATTTAATAGCTTTATTGTATTATTCTTTTAGTTCAAGAATTGCATCAATGAGTTCAGATCCAAATTTTTTCCTGGCCTTTTCAATGACTGGTTGAACTGCTTCTTCAAATGGAGCCTTATCCGGATCTGTAATTTCCATTCCATTTGCTTCAATTTCTTTCCATTGCTCAGCTTCCAGCTCTTCAACATACTGTGTATGTTTGATTGCATACTCTTTTGCCGAGTCAACCAGAATTTTTTGAAGGTCGGAAGGCAACGCATCAAACTTTTTCTTGTTTATTAATAAAGGTGAACATGAATGAATATGACCTGTTCGTGCGACATACTTTTGAACTTCATAGAATTTCTGTGTAATAATATGAGCCGGCGGATTTTCCTGTCCATCAACTGTATTCAATTGTAACGCAGAATATAATTCACCAAATGAAATAACTGTTGGGATGGCACCTAGCGCAGTGAAAGTATCCAGGTACACTTCACCTTCAGGAACTCTGATCTTTAAGCCTTTTACATCTTCCGGTGAATTAATCGGACGCTTGGAATTGGTAATGTGTCTGAATCCATTATCCCAGAAGGCAAGGCAAAATGCTCCTGTTGGTGTAATAAGGTCAGCAAATTTTTGGCCAATTTCACCATCCAATACTTTTCTGAGATGAGTATTATCTTTAAACAGGAATGGTAAATTCAGAATACCCATTTCAGGAACCCAGTTTGATAAAACCATGTCAGAGGTTAACACCATATCATGTGTTCCAAGCATTGTTCCTTCGGTGGACTCCATCTGGTTACCCAGTTGGTCTGAAGGAAATACAGAAATAATTATCTGGCCATTTGTTTTCGTTTTTACATCTTCTGCAAATTTCTCCAGCATGTACTGATAATGATGATTTGGAGCGCCAGTATGTCCCAGCTTAAATTCGTATACTTTACCCGAACTGGCTGCATTATCTCCAGAAGAGGTTGGTGTTGTATTTGAGGTTGATCCGGATTTGCCACCGCAAGCCGCCATAGATAGTGCCATAGATGTGATTAATAAAAATATTAATAATTTTTTCATATAAATCACCTCAAATGGTAATGTTTAGTAGATACCACACAAAAACTTATTTAATTCTTGTCAAATTCAATTTGAATATCATTCTTATTTGTAATACCACTAGCCAATAGGACCATTAATTTTATCCGTGCCTTTTTCGATGTATAATCGTGACCACTTATAGCTCCCATCATCAATAGATCATTTAATCCCCCCTTGTATCCATAAACTGGTGCAACCTCCCCATCTGGACAAGAAGTTGTGATAACAACTATCACTCCTTTCTCTATTGCAGATTTAATTCTTTCCGCAGTCCCTAAAGTTGTATTGCCGCGCCCAAATGCTTCAACAATCAATCCTGATGCTCCTCTGGACACATAGTAATCAATAATTGAATTATCCATATCCATATATTCTTTGATAATTTCAACGTTTGGCAATTTATCCCCTATACGGTAGGTTTTATTTAAAAATGGACGGCTAAAATAATGAACATGTCCTTCATCAACTATACCTATTGGGCCATTACGAGGAGCCCCGAATCCATTAATATTTGATGCATGTATTTTTGTAACATATCTGGCTGTAAATATCCTGTCATTAAAGGATACTAATACGCCTAACCCACGGCTATCGTCAGAAGAAGCGACAATTAATGCGTTGGTTATATTATGGAATGCATCTGTATTATTTTCTGTGGGGCTGTATTGTGAACCTGTAATAACCAGCGGTATGTCCAAGTCCCATAACAAGGAAAGAAAATAAGCAGACTCTTCAAGAGTATCGGTTCCATGTGTCACAACGAAACCATCACAATTCTCTTCTGCCGCCATTTGCTTCATTACTTTAAATAAATTTATATTTTTTTCAAAAGACATTTGATTACTTGGAATTTGATAGAGTGACCTGACAACAACTTGTACTCTATTGCATAAACCTTTACTATTAAGGTTGCATTTGGATAAAAGCTCTTCACCGGTTTGTTCACCGGCCATAAGTTTCCCTGTTTTTTCATCAACTTTGCTTGCGATAGTACCACCTGTACTAATCAATGCTATTTTTTTCATATCGCCCACCTGCCAAGTAATAGGAATTTTATTAGTTATATCAAGATGTGAATAAAATTATGTTAAAATGAAAGCTGACCTGCAAGTAAAAGAATATAATTACTATGCTTTTACTTAACTAAATGCTTTTATTTAACTAACTTGTCATAGACAGATGGATATTAGGTTGCATAATCATGTTATCATATTATGATTATGTTTACAATACTCATTTTAAAGTTTGTGATAAATTTTTCTGTTAAATAAATGAGGATAAAATATGGATGTAATAATCTTAAAATAGTTATCATTCATTAGAAATAAACAATCTTTACTTTAAAAAATAATATGGATATCATAGTGTTATGTTAATTAAAATTCCTGGTGTATTAGGATATTTTCTGAGCTTCATTTTATTAAGGTGTAAATTACATCTGAAAAATAAATAAATAACACATTAACAATATAAGGAGAAAATTTACTATGCTAATAAATCCGTACAATATTCAAGGAGAATGGTATAAAGGAAATCTTCATACACATACCTCCAACAGTAAATGTGGCCATTATTCAGTTGAAAAAGTAATAGAGCTTTACACCTCTTGCGAAATAGAATATGATTTTCTTGCCATTACAGACCATTGTAATCTGACAGAGCTTGCAGATTATTTTGATGATAAAAAAATAATATTATTCCAGGGAGTTGAGTACAAGAGAAAAAAGTTTCAAACCCTGGGCATTAATATTTCTAAATACTATGATACTCTCGAAGATAATGAAGCCAATACACAGGAGATTATTCAGGAGGTAAATTCACAAGGAGGTATTAGTATTATTTGCCACCCGCATATGTTATGGGATGATTACTGGCCTGTAGAAATGTTGAATAAATTATCGGGTTACAAGGGAATAGAGATTTTCAACAACAATGTAAAGATGAATAATGCCGGGCGTGCCTTAGCCACAGATGTATGGGATTACTTGCTGAGTAAAGGGAAAAAGATTGCAGGTTTTGCAAACGATGACATGCATATATTTAACAGGACAGGTGGAGCCTTTAATATGGTTTTGGCTGCAGAAAGAAGCCGGTACTGTATAATGGATGGCATTATTAATGATAGATTTTATGCATCTACCGGGATTATAATAGATTCTATAGAGGTTGCAGAGAAAGCAATTTATATAAAAACCTCATTACCTGTAATTTTTAGATTTATTGGAAAAGGGCCCGTAATTTTAAAAGAGCAATTTGGAACTGAAGCTCATTATATATGTAAAGATAATGAGCCATATGTGCGTGTGGAAATGATCAGGGAGGACGGAGCCATGGCATGGACGCAACCTTTTTATAATACAATGGCAGTCAAATTCTAATACTGATAATCTCTTATACTTGGAGGATGGAAATGAACAGACCAATAATAGGTATACCTATGGGTGATCCGGCTGGTATAGGCCCGGAAATAGTATTAAAGGCACTTAGAAACAAAGAATTATACGGTATTTGTAAGCCATTGATAATTGGAGATATAAGAGTTTTAAAGCATATTGATACTGTCATAGGTTCAGGACTTGTATTGAATTCAGTATCTCATCCGGATCAGGGTATTTACAGCCCTGGAACTGCTGACGTATTATCTTTAGACAACGTGGAATTGTCAAAACTTAAATACGGCAAAGTACTGGCTATGGCTGGTAAAGCCGCATATGATTATATTGTTGAGTCGGCAAGATTGGCCTCATCCGGCGAAATAAGGGCAATTGCTACAGCTCCTATAAATAAGGAGGCTATAAAGAATGCCGGTATTAAATTCATAGGACATACTGAAATGTATGCCGCTCTTACAAATACCAATGATCCCTTAACCATGTTTGAAGTAAGGAACATGAGGGTGTTTTTCCTTTCAAGGCACGTCTCCCTAAGAGAAGCCTGCAATATGGTAACAAAAGACCGGATTGTAGATTATCTGGTACGATGCAACCAGGCTTTAACGCAGCTTGGACTTAAGAAGAAAGTTATTGCTGTTGCAGGGCTCAATCCCCATAATGGTGAGAATGGACTATTTGGAGATGAGGAAGTAAATCATATTATACCTGCTGTAAATGAGGCAAGAGAGAAAGGGATCGATGCAGTAGGACCTGTTCCTGCAGATTCTGTTTTTGCTCAGGCTTTAAAGGGTAAATATGATGCAGTTCTGTCTCTTTATCATGATCAGGGTCACATAGCAACAAAAACCGTTGATTTTGAGAGAACCATTTCTTTGACCATCGGCATGCCTTTTTTGAGAACTTCAGTGGATCATGGAACTGCTTTCGATATAGCGGGAAAAGGAATAGCCAGCTCTGTAAGTATGGAGGAAGCCATTAGATTGGCGGCCTTATACGGAAAGAACTATGGAATTTGATTAGAAGCGACTATTAAATAATTGCATACCTTGCTAAAAATTGTATAATTGGGTAATATTAAATAATAGTATTAAACAACAATTTTTTAACGCGTGGACTTGTTATTTGTATAAAGTGAAGCGGGAGGACAGGATGACAGTAAGACTAACAGATGAAATACTTCAGAGTGTAGAAAAACCTTCAAGATACATTGGCAATGAATGGAATAGTGTTCATAAAAACACCGGAGAAATAAAAGTCAGATTCGCTTTTTGTTTCCCTGATATATATGAGATAGGCATGTCCCATCTTGGTATGAAAATATTATATCATTTGCTGAATGAAAGACCGGATACCTGGTGTGAAAGAGTATTCGCACCCTGGGTGGATATGGAAAGAATAATGAGGAGTGAGAATATCCCTCTCTTTGCACTGGAATCTCATGATCCGGTAAAAGATTTTGACATGTTGGGATTTACCTTGCAATATGAAATGAGTTATACAAATATTGTCAATATGCTTGACCTTGCAGGTATACCAATCAGAGCATCCCAAAGAGGAGAAAATCATCCATTCGTCTGTGCAGGAGGACCTTGTGCCTATAATCCGGAGCCTCTTGCAGAGGTAATTGACTTTTTCCTTATAGGAGAAGGAGAAGATGCAATTAATGAGATTATTGACACATATATATCCTGGAAAGGTAAAAAGCTGCCAAGGAAAAACTTCTTAGAAATGGTAGCTGCCATAGAAGGGGTATATGTCCCGTCTTTTTATGATATAAATTATAATTCCGACGGCACAATTAAAGAAATAATACCCAAAAGTGACAGGTATCCGGCCAAAATAAGAAAACGGATAATAATAAACCTTGATGATGTATATTACCCTGAAAAGCCCATAGTTCCTTTTACAGGAATTGTTCATGACAGAATAATGCTGGAGGTTTTCAGAGGGTGTATAAGAGGTTGCAGATTTTGCCAGGCTGGTTATGTTTACAGGCCAGTAAGGGAGAAATCTTCAGGGAAACTTACAGAAACCGCAAAAAAATTGGTAGAAAGTACCGGCTATGATGAAATATCTTTAACATCTTTAAGTACCAGCGACTATACCTCTCTTGAAGAACTGACCCAGAATCTTATTGATGACATGGAGCCAAAGAAAGTAAGCCTTTCACTCCCATCGCTGAGAATAGATTCTTTTTCCCTGAATTTGATGGAAAAAGCTCAGAAAGTAAGAAAGGGAGGACTAACTTTTGCACCTGAAGCAGGGACTCAAAGATTGAGAGATGTCATTAATAAAGGTGTAACAGAAGAAGATCTGATGAATTCTGTTTCTACCGCTTTTTTAGGCGGTTGGGGCAGTGTCAAGCTATATTTCATGCTGGGTCTTCCTACAGAAACCGCTGAAGATATAGAAGGCATTGGAGATCTTGCGGAGAAGGTTGTAAAAATTTACAGGGAGACACCAAAAGAGAAAAGAGGAAAAAAACTGGAAGTTACTGTGAGCACTTCTTATTTCGTTCCAAAGCCATTCACCCCTTTTCAGTGGGAAGCTCAGGATACCATGGAAGTTTTGAGAGAAAAACAGAAAATACTAAAAAATAAGATTAAGAACAGAGCTATAATTTTTACCTGGAATGATCCTGAACTCAGTTTTTTAGAAGCTGTTTATGCGAGAGGAGACAGAAGGACAGGTGAAGTTCTTATTAAAGCATGGGAAAAAGGATGCAAATTTGACAGCTGGGATGAAAACTTTAAATTTAATAAATGGATGGAAGCCTTTAATGAATGTGGTATAGATCCAACCTTCTATGCAAACAGAAAAAGAGAGTATGATGAGATTTTTCCATGGGAACACATAGATATAGGCGTGACCAAACAGCATTTAATTAGAGAAAATAAAAAAGCCTATCAGGGGAAATTAACGGAAAATTGCAGGGTAAATTGTTCGGGATGTGGAGCAGCCATATTTGGGGGAGGTATATGTATTGAGTAGTATTAGGGTAAAGTTTACACGCGGTGATGAAGTTAAGTATATTTCACACCTGGATATGATGAAGGCATTTGAAAGAGCTCTAAGACGTTCCGGATTACCAATTTCTTATTCCCAGGGTTTTAATCCTCACCCGAAAATGGTTTTCGGTTTACCCCTGTCTGTAGGAGTGACCAGTGAAGCAGAATATGCTGATTTTGAGCTGGAAGAGATAATTGAAACCAGGGAGTTTATGGAAAGGCTAAATTCGCAACTCCCTTCAGGATTAAAAATTATTGATGCTAGGGAGAAAAAAACAAAAGGCAATATCATGGCGGAGATTTGCAGAGCATCCTATAGTATAAGAGTGATTTCTGAAAAGGATACAAGCCTTGAAGAAATTAATAAAGGTATAGAACAATTTATGAATAAACAAGAAATAATTGTAAAAAAGGAAACAAAGAGCAAGGTGAAGGATACTGATATCAGAAAGATGATATTTTTCATGCAGGTTCTTCCCTTGGATTTAACCAAAAATAAGACTTCATATAATATGACATTAGAAAATATGACTTCAGAAAACTGCAGCAATAAGAAAACCATGTATGAATTAAAACTTACCCTTAGCGCAGGCAGTAAGGCAAACTTAAAGCCGGAGCTCTTAATAGAGGCTTTTAACAGTGTATCAGGCCAGAAACTAATCATTAAAAAAATCCATAGAACTGAATTATTTGTTGATATAAATGGAAAAGCCTCTGACCCTATGATAGTATGTTAAATGGTATATACTGTTTTGAGGTGGTTGAATGTCAAACGAAATACTCGTTGATGTAGGAATTGATGAAACAAGGGTCGCACTTATCGAAAATAGAGAATTAGTTGAATTTTATATTGAAAGAACTAGCTCTGAAAGACTCGTAGGCAATATTTACAGGGGAAAAGTTTCAAGTATTCTTCCGGGAATGCAGGCAGCCTTTATAGATATTGGATATGAAAAAAATGCTTTTTTATATGTGGGAGACGCATCCGCTAGAACGAATTATGCAGAAGAGGAAGAAGAGCTTTTTGAGGAGGGCGGAGAGTTTCATATTGAAGATATACTGGTACCAGGTCAGGAAATCACTGTTCAGGTGATCAAGGAACCTATTGGAAATAAAGGCCCTAGAGTTACAACGTATATAACACTTCCGGGAAGGTATTTGGTTTTACTTCCTAATGCTAATTATATTGGTATTTCAAGAAGGATAGAAAACGAAGAAGAAAGGAATAAACTAAAAAAAATTGCTGAAGAAATTAAGCCTGATGGAATGGGACTAATAGTCAGGACTGTTTCAGAAGGTATGGTGGCTGAAGATTTTAAACAGGATCTAAACTTTCTTTGCAAACTTTGGGAATCAATAAAGCAAAGGGAGAGAGTCTCTTCTGCACCCCGCTGCTTACATAGGGATTTTAACCTTGTATACAGGGCAGTAAGGGATTTATTCACTAAAGATATTACCAGGTTTATAATAAATGACCGTCAGGAATATAAAAAAGTTCTTGAATACGTAGAAATGATTTCACCTGGTCTTAAATACCGTGTTGAATATTTTAATAATGGATATAATTTATTTGATTTTTACCAGGTTGAATCAAAGATCATGAAAGCTCTCTCAAGGAAAGTATGGCTCAAGTGCGGGGGATATCTTGTCATTGACAGAACTGAGGCTCTTACCGTTATAGATGTAAATACAGGGAAGTATACCGGCAAAAACAGTCTGGAGGATACAGTTCTAAAAACCAATCTGGAAGCTGCAAAGGAGATCGCAAAGCAGCTCAGGCTCAGGGATATAGGCGGCATTATTATAATTGACTTTATTGATATGCATGAGGAAAGTCATCAGCAAATGGTTTTGGATGAATTAAAACAGTCATTGAAGAAGGACAGAACCAAAACCACCGTTGTGGGAATGACAGGCCTGGGGCTTATAGAGATGACCAGAAAAAAAGTAAGGCAGGAGCTGCAGACAATGTTAAATGTAGACTGCCCTTATTGTAATGGTACTGGTAAAACTCTTTTATCTGAACCAGTTGAAAAAAATACATTATATAGATAATCCAATTAATGGGAGGTTTTTATGAAAAGCTACAGAAAGGAATTATGGTTTGAAACAAAAAAAAGGAGAGAGTTTATAAATATAACTCCAATCATTGAAAACTGTCTCAGAGAAAGCGGAATAAAAGAAGGATTGCTCTTATGTAATGCCATGCATATTACTTCAAGTGTATTTATTAACGATGATGAAAGCGGACTCCATAAAGATTTTGAAATTTTTTTGGAGAAGCTCGCCCCTGAAAAACCTTATGATCAGTATTATCATAACGGATTCGAAGACAATGCTGATGCCCATTTAAAGAGAACTATAATGGGCAGGGAGGTAGTTGTCGCAATTACAGGAGGAAAGCTGGACTTCGGACCCTGGGAGCAAATTTTTTATGGAGAATTTGACGGAAAGAGAAGGAAAAGAGTCCTTGTTAAAATTATAGGAGAATGAGTAAGCATTTTTCAAAGGCTTGACATTATTTAATAGTTGTACTAATATTGTTATAAAATAAATAATATACTTGGGGAGCTGAATTAATTCGGCTGAGAGGGAACTGTATGGTTCCGACCCATATTACCTGAACCGGATAATGCCGGCGGAGGGAAGATATTATCGAAATAAATAATTGGACAATATTTTACCCTTTATTTCCGGTTCGGGAGTAAAGGGTTATTTATTTGTTTTCTAAATTATTGTATTAGCTTAAATAATCTGGATTATTTAAGGAACAATATACAAACGACTAAAAAAAGCGAGGAGAAGGATATGTCGATAGCAAACGTAAGTTTACAGGTACTTCCGAAAGTTCCAGATGAAAAACTTTATTATGTTGTTGACAAAGTTATTGAATATATTCAGGCAAGCGGAGTAAAGTATGAGGTTGGACCAATGGAAACAACAATGGAAGGCGAGCTGGACCACCTGATGGAAATAGTAAAGGAAGCTCAGCATATTTGTATAAAACATGGAGCAACAGGGGTAATATCAGTTGTAAAAATAGAATACAAGCCTGAAGGCGTGAGTATTGATGAAAAAATCAGGAAATATAGAAAATAAGATTATACCTCTTGCTTTTACAGCTATCCTTGTGGTACTGTGGACAGTGGTTGTTGAAAATGGTATGGTGGAAAGATTCATACTTCCATCTCCTATAGATATTGTTATTGTACTTGCGGATATGTTCCCCGATGTACTGGAGCATCTTGCGATAACGCTCAAGGAAGCTTTTTTAGGATTTGGAGCGGCTGTTATTTTCTCATTAATAATAGCCCTGCTGATGGATAATGTAATCATTATCAGAAAAGCAGTTTATCCTTTGCTGGTAGTGTCGCAGACTATACCAACTATTGCTCTTGCGCCATTGTTTGCGGTATGGTTTGGTTTAGGGCTTCTTCCTAAAGTAATAGTAGTCTTTCTTGTTTGCTTCTTTCCTATAGTTGTGAGCCTGGTAGATGGTTTGGATTCAGTAGATACAGACCTGCTGAACTTATTTAAAACGATGGGTGCAAAGAAAGTACAGATTTTCAGATATTTAAAGCTGCCTGCGTCAATGGTGAACTTTTTTTCCGGTCTGAGAATTGCAGCTACCTATAGTATTATGGGGGCTGTAATAGCTGAGTGGCTTGGCGGAGAAAAGGGAATAGGAATATATATGCTAAGAGTCAAACATTCATATGCTCTGGATAAGATGTTTGCAGCTGTATTACTTATAGTAATTTTAAGCCTGGGATTGTTCAAAGCAATCTCACTGTTGGAGAATGTAACAATGCCATGGTATAAGCTATTTAAAGATAATAATTCGGGAGGTAAGAATTTATGAAAATAAAGAATAAAATATTTACTTTTTCTATAATAATAATCTTTGCAATAATACTGATAACAGGATGTACCTCTAAAGGTCAGAAGGATACTCAAAACAATCAAAATAATAGTAACCAGGAAGAGAATAAAGCAGAGCTTGAAAATATCACGATTGTTCTTGACTGGGTTCCAAATACAAATCATACAGGTTTATATGTAGCAAAAGATAAAGGGTATTATGAGGAAGAAGGCTTAAATGTAAATATTCTTCAACCCTCCGAAGGAGGAAGCGCAGCTTTGGTGGCAGCAGGACAAGCTCATTTCGGAATAAGCTATCAGGAAGAAGTTACATACGCAAGAACTGCAAAAGATCCATTACCAATAAAGGCAGTTGCCGCAATCATTCAGCATAATACTTCCGGATTTGCTTCACCGGTATCAAAAGGCATACAAAGTCCTAAAGATTTTGAAGGAAAGAGATACGGAGGATGGGGTTCTCCAACAGAAGAAGCAATGCTGAAAGGACTTATGCAAAAAGTTGGAGGAGATTTCAGCAAAATAAGCATGGTTAATATAGGCGAAGCTGATTTCTTTGCAGCAACACAAAGAGATGTAGATTTTGCATGGATATACTATGGCTGGGATGGAGTTGCATCAGAAATAAAAAATATTCCCATTAATTTTATAAAATTGCAGGATGTTGTACCTGAATTGGATTTCTATACTCCGGTTATTATTTCAAGTGAAAATTTCCTGGAGAAAAATCCTGAGATTGCAAGTAAATTTCTAAAGGCTACCTCCAAAGGATATGAATATGCAATAAATAATCCTGAAGACGCAGTAAATTCACTGCTTAAGGCAGCTCCAGAAATTGATAAGGACATTGCTGTAGCAAGTCAAAAGTATCTGGCCAATGAATATATTTCAGATGCAGAAAAATGGGGCGTAATGAAAGAAGAAATTTGGGAGACATATGGAAACTGGATGTTTGAAAATGGACTGTTGGAGAGCAAACTTGATGTAAAAGGAGCTTTTACTAATGAATTTCTCCCATAATATTGAATATGACAATTTAGGTAATAAAAATCATACAAATAATACTACAAAACTTCTAGTAAGTAATATAAGAAAGTCTTTTGGAGATGTTCTTGTAATTGAGGATGTTTCCCTGGCCTTGAAGGAAAATGAATTAGTATCTATTCTGGGTTTAAGCGGAAGCGGCAAGACGACAATTTTTAACATTATCTCAGGGATTATCTTGCCTGATAAGGGAGAAATTCTGATCGATGGTGAGAATTACACAGGTAAAACAGGGAAGGTTAGTTATATGTATCAGAAAGATCTGCTTCTTCCCTGGAGAAAAATAATAGATAATGTGTCTCTTCCCTTGGTTATAAAAGGGGAGAGGCCTAAAAAAGCAAGGGAGAAAGTAGCTGAATATTTTAAAATATTTGGATTGGAAGGTTTTGAATATAAATATCCTTTCCAGCTTTCAGGAGGCATGAAGCAAAGAGCCGCTCTTATGAGGACATATGTATTGTCCAGGGAAATAATGTTGTTGGATGAGCCTTTCGGAGGGCTGGATACAATAACAAAATCCAGGATGCATTCCTGGCTAATTGAAATATTACAAAAATTAAACACTTCTGTCCTTTTTATTACCCATGATATTGAAGAAGCAATTTTCCTGTCAGATCGGATATATATCCTTACCGACAGGCCGGCAAAAGTGAAATACGAACTGAAAGTTGAACTTCCTAAACCAAGAAACAAGGATATAATTACTTCTGAGAAGTTTAATTCGATTAAAAGGCTTATACTTGATATTCTAAAAGAAGAAGGGACTTTGATTTAGGAGCCTTATCGAGGAAGCGTATTCAAGCAGGAGGAACAACATTTCCTGCATTCAGAATACTTTTATGGGTAAATTATTTAAAGGCAGGTGCAGGTCTTTCGCTGTCTGCAGCTCAAGACCAGCGCCTGCGGTACTTGTGATTTTAGTGCATTAGTCCGGAAAACTCATCTGCACTTGTTACCGGTTTCTTGCAGGAAAAGTTTTCGCATACATAAACTGTTGTTTTATTTTCCAGAGGAAAATAGTTCTTTAAATAAGGCATTATATCTGTAATATCCTTATTATCCTGACTATAGAAAATTGTAGTGGTAAAAGGCATGAATTTTTGCTGTATAACATCAAAAATTGCTTTTTTGTCAGATTCAGATGAGTTTTTACCATCGACAATTATTACTTCTTTTGATCCGGCAAGAGAAAACAGAAGTGCAATGAGCATAAAAGCATGTCCTGATCCGGCGCTGTTGATATAGGATGCAAAAGTCCTGAACTGTCTTTGAGCTTTTTCTTCTAAATCCGGTCTGCCGGTTAACCTTGCAAGTCTCAAAAAGTTAAACGTAGCAACTGAATTACCTGAAGGAGTTGCACCATCGTAGATTTCTTTTGGCCTAACAATCAATTCTTCTCCGTCGCTTCCATATAAAAACAGACCTCCACCATCATCATCCCAAAAGAGGGAAAGCATGTTGTCGTTTAATTCAAGAGCTTTCTTTAAATAAAAAGGATTATAGGTTGTTTCATATAATTCTATGAGAGCCCATACTAAAAATGCATAGTCATCTACATATGCTAGATGTGCAGTATCTCCATTCCGGTACCTGGCCATAAGGCGCCCATCTTCACGTATTAACTTTGAAAAAATAAAGGACGCTGCTTTCTCTGCAGCCTGCGTATAACTCTCGTTCCCAAGAATTCTGCCACCGATAGCGAAAGCTGCAATCATAAGACCGTTCCAGGAAGTAAGAATCTTATCGTCCTTATGTGGATGAATCCTTTTTTCTCTATGAATGAAGAGAGGAACGGTTCTGCTTTTTTCATCATTAAAATCATAAAGTTCCTTGTCAAATTTTATACTTTTTATAAGATTAGGTATATTTACTCCTTCAAAATTACCGGCTTCTGTTATATCGTACATTTCACAAAACTTTCTGCCTTCTTCTTCTCCAAGAATATCCATTATCTCTTTTTTACTCCAGGTATAGAATTTCCCTTCAACACCTTCGGAATCTGCATCTTCAGCTGAATAAAAACCTCCTTCCGGTGAAGTCATATCCCTTTGAATATACGTAAAAATCTGGCGGGCTATTTTTTCATACAGCGGTTGTCCGGTAACATGGAATGTTTCCAAATATGCAATGGCTAAAAGTGCATTATCATGCAGCATTTTTTCAAAGTGAGGCACAAGCCACATCCTGTCAGTAGAATAGCGGCTAAAACCATATCCTATATGATCATAGATGCCTCCTTTATACATGCAGTTAAGAGTTTTTTTCACCATTTCCAGTGCTTTTGCATTACCTGTTTTGTAGTAGTACCTTAATAGAAACAGCAGATTATGGGGTGTGGGAAATTTTGGGGCAACTCCGAAACCTCCATATTCTTCGTCATAACTTTGCTCCAGGCTTCTGAATGTTGTGGTTATAGCTTCTTCTGAGGGAAGGCCTTCTTCGTATTCATTATATTTTTTTATTGCATCCGTTATGTTGTTTCCTGAACTAATAATTGAATCTCTGTCTTCGGTCCATAATTTGTTTATCCTTCTTAATAGACTTATAAGGCCATACATACCATACCTGTCATCTTTAGGGAAGTACGTCCCTGCAAAGAAAGGTTTTTTATCAGGAGTCATAAAGACAGTCAAGGGCCAGCCTCCGCTTCCGGTAAGAACCTGGCATACAGTCATATATATGCTGTCAATGTCGGGACGTTCCTCCCGGTCTACTTTTATGGATATAAAATGCCGATTCAGCAGCTGTGCTACTTCTTCGTTCTCAAAAGACTCCCTCTCCATAACATGACACCAATGGCAGGTGGAATAGCCGATGGAAAGGAAGATAGGTTTATCTTCTGCTTTAGCTTTAGCGAAGGCCTCTTCACCCCAGGGATACCAATCCACAGGGTTATGGGCATGCTGCAGAAGGTAGGGAGATTTTTCGTGGATTAGTCTATTAACATATTTGTTAGTTGACATGTGGGCATCACCTTCCTTTCATAATTTTATAGTTTGTTGGATTTTTAAAGTAAAATATTATTTATATTTACCACCAAACTATTATTTGAAAGAAAGGGATTATATATTCAGCTTGAAAAGTTGTGAAAACACCGGACTACTTACCAGTACCAAACATGTTCAAGATATGTGATTATTTAAGGATAGTAACAGGCAAATAAAGGAAAACATTATAAGAGACACACTTTTTTCATTTACTTAGTAAATGTTACAAAAGAGTGGTAGAATACTGGTGGAGTATATTGATTACCAGTAGCATTCAACGGGTTTATATGCTTTTTGAACTATTTTAAGGGAGATGATGGGAATGAGTAATCAAGTGACTCCAGAGAAGTTGCATTACAAACTATCTAAGCTATTAGGAGAGTATGAAATAATTAACAATTACAGACCAAGAAGCAATAGGACAGGAGTATGGAAAATCAAATCCAAGCAGAAATTTTATTTTGTAAAAACTTTCTCAAGGAAAAGCAGATGGCATCCTGAAGTCTATGCTTACCAAAACTGGATTCTAGCTTTAGCTCCATATGCTCCAGAGTTGATTGAAGTTTTTGAGGAAGAGAACTGGCAAGGCATTTTAATTTCTACGTTACCAGGCATTATCATGAGAGAAGCTAATTTGAGTATTGTTCAAATGGAAAAAGCATACTTTAAGGCTGGTGAACTAACAAGATTACTTCATTCAAGATTTAAATGAGATTGGTTTGGAAGACCAGATAAAAATGGAAATCCTATAGAGATTTATTATCATATTGACCCAGTCTACTATGTTAAAAACTCAATAATAGAGATGTACAATAAAGGGTTAGATTTAAATTACTATAATGCTGATGAGATTAGATTAGCTGAATGGGCACTAGAAAATGTTGAGGTATTCAAAGATAGTATTCCTGTTCCAATAAGTTGGGACTCTACTCCAGGTAACTGGTTAGTTGACGAAGATGAAAATTTTACAGGTATGATAGATTTTGAAAATATGCTTTGGGGTATTGATGTAGATAATTTTGCAATACTTTTTGAAAGATATTTTCCTGACTGCCCCAATGGGAAGGATGCATTTTTCAGGGGATATGGTGCTGATGTTTTAGAGAATAAAGAACTAATGATAAAAATAGTTTGTATAAAAAAGGGCTTAAGTGATATTCTATGGGGATTAGAAAACAATGAGGATAGAAATGTTAAATTGGGAAGAAATATGTTGTTGTCAATATCACATACAATAACTAATGGTCTACCGTAACATACCCTTCATTAAGTTGAGGGCCATACTTGAGCCCATAACTCCGGTACCTATAAATCCTATTTTATTGAATGAATCCCGTTTATTAATTAAATCCTTCATGGTTAACCCCTTTCTGTAATTAAAAGTTTAATATTGCATGCTATTCACTTATTTTGCCTTATCAATTCCCTCATATGAAAACCCCTCCTTATACAGTGATGCATACATACCGCCTTTTTCCATTAATTCGGCATGAGTTCCCTGCTCCTCAATGCCTCTGGCGGAAAGCACCACTATATTGTCGGCATTTTTGATTGTTGTAAGCCTGTGGGCTATAATCAGTGTGGTCCTCCCATGCGCAAGTTTGTTTAAGGATTCCTGTACAAGTCTTTCACTTTCATTGTCCAGTGCAGAAGTCGCTTCATCCAGTATCAATATGGGAGGATTTTTTAGAAAAGCCCTGGCAATTGATATCCGCTGTTTCTGGCCTCCCGATAGTTTTACCCCCCGTTCTCCCACAAAGGTATCATAACCGTTTTCCAATTCCAAAATAAAATCATGAGCATTTGCAAGCTTTGCAGCTTCAATCACTTCTTTCATTGAAGCGTCCGGCCTGCCGTAAAGGATATTTTCCGCTATTGTACCTGAGAACATGTAAACGTCCTGCTGAACCATTCCTATGTTTTTCCTTAAGGAGCTGAGGGTAAGTTTGCGAATATCCTTTCCGTCTATAGTTATGGAACCTTCATTAACTTCATAGAACCTTGGGATAAGGTTGCAGAACGTTGTTTTACCCACCCCCGAAGGGCCAACTAAGGCAACGGTCTGCCCTTTTTTTATAGTGAGGTTTATGTTTTCCAGCACAACAGTTTTGTCATTGTAACTGAAAGATACATTATTAAAAACAATCTCTCCCTTAACATCCGTTAATTCTTCCGCATCTTCACTATCAACTATTTCAGGCTTGGTATCCAGTATTTCCAGTAACCTGTCAAAACCAGACATGCCCCGCTGGAAGGTTTCAGTGAAATTGACAAGCCGTTCTATCGGATTCAGAAAAACATTAATAAACAGGATGTATGCAACCAAATCGGATACGGAAATTTTGCCCTGGACTAAAAATATGCCTCCAAATACGAGAACGGATAAATACAGTATTCCCTGGAGGAACTGGTTGCCTGAATGAAACTTGCCCATGATGGTATAGCTGCTTTCCTTCGTCTCAAGGAATTGCCTGTTTCCCTCATTAAACTTGCAGAACTCGATATCTTCATTTGCAAAAGACTTAACAACCCGTATCCCTGCCAGGCTGTCCTGGGCCTTGGCATTTACAATGGCAATCTTTTGCCTGTTTTCCCTGAATACAGCGCGCATCTTAAGGTTGTAGTAACCTGTGAATACAACAATAAAGACCGTTAGGGCCAAAAGGATCAGAGTGAGCTTTACATCCATAGTGAGCATAATAATGACCGCACCCATAATTTTGACAAACGAAATGAAAACGTCCTCCGGACCATGATGTGCTAATTCTGTAATGTCAAATAAGTCATTTGTTATACGTGACATAAGTTTGCCTGTATTTGCGTTGTCATAGAATGAAAATGACAGTTTCTGGAGGTGATTAAAAAGATCCCTGCGCATATCTGCTTCCATACGTGCTCCCATTATATGGCCCCATGATGTAATATAATACTGGCAGAAATAACGTATAATATAAAGTATCAAAAGCCCTGCTGAAGACAAGAACATTATTTCCAGCAAGTCGGTAAAGTGTTTGCTATACACTTCATCCATCAGATACTTGACAAGCGATGGAAATAAAAGGTCAATACCCGACAAAATAAGCGCACAGAACATATCCATGAAAAACATGCCTTTATAAGGGCGGTAGTACAAAAGAAACCTCTTTAATTTCTCCATATAAACACAACCTGTTCTTTCCACATATCCATCGTTTGCATTATGACAGTATTATAGCACAAACAATGATTCAACTGAACAAAAGAAACATCAGCCTGGGATAATATCTAATTTCGATGAAAAGTCCGTCGGATTATACAGGAAAACTTCGATATACCTGGAACACAAAGGACTTGTCATGCACCTGAGCGGTTGCTTGGTCAAACTTGACACCAAAAAGCTTGAAAAGATAGCTTTATTATATTGTATTACCACAAAACAGATAATGCATATTCGGTAGTTATGAAGCCAAATAGGCATATGCTTTTTTCCAGTATAATGACAAGTATAAAATTGTACCTGTGGATACTTCTTCAAGTTTTCTGCTATTTTATCTAATAAACGTTTATCAATTGTTTTTCCATGATATTTACAATACCAGTATGGCCATATCCAATGATAACAGATGTCTGTTTTTCGCGGATTACAAGATTCTGAATGTAAAAAAATCATATAAAAAATACAAAACTAAATTGACAACAATCCAAAAATAAATTAGTCTGTTTATAGAACTTAATATTGCTGGAACAGGTGTCGGCTATAATTATATATACAAGTTATAGCCGGTGAAAAGGGAAGTGGGTTAGAATCCCACGCGGTCCCGCCGCTGTAATTGAGGAGTTCTTACATAAATGCCACTGGGAAACTGGGAAGGCAGTAAGGATGATGATACTTAAGCCAGAAGACCTGCCTGTTCTTTATCACCAATGAACTCTACGAGCGATAGGGGGTGTTGTATATATGTATATATTGTGTATTTCCGGATAAATATAACCTCTTAACGATTCTAAGTTGAGAGGTTTTAATTTTATAAGGCATGTCGTTAAGCATAGTGCCACTTATAAAAGGGTTTATGGAATTTAACAAAGATATAAATCTTGATTTGCTGGAAATGCTGGGAGCAGAATTAGTATACTTCAGCCCTCTTAGTGACAGCCAGCTTCCGGATGAAATCAACGGACTTTATCTGGGTGGTGGTTATCCTGAAGTTTTTGCTAAACAGCTTGAGGAAAATACAGATATCAGGGTGAATATCAAAAGCAAGCTTGAAAGCGGTTTGCCGGCGTATGCTGAATGCGGCGGGCTTATGTACATGTCGGAAGCCATAATAAACAGTGCCGGAGAGAAATTTAACATGGTCGGTATAATACCTGGTGTAAGTATAATGACTAAGACATTGCAAAGGTTCGGATATGTGAAATAGACATTGTTGATGATAATGTTCTAGCAGCAAAAGGCGAGAAAATCAGGGGACATGAATTTCATTATTCAACAATAGAAATGAAGGAGAATATTCCTGCCTGTTTCAGTATCAGGAAAAGCAGAAAAAACAGCACAGCAACAGTATGGAAACAAGGGATAAGAGGTGGTTTTGCCTATGAAAGCAAAATGTATCATGATACAGGGGACGGCATCATCTGTCGGTAAAAGCCTGATTGCAACCGGTTTGTGCAGGATATTCCGGCAGGATGGATATAAAGTGGCGCCGTTCAAATCTCAGAATATGGCTTTAAACTCATATATCACAAAAGAAGGGAAAGAAATGGGCAGGGCTCAGGTAGTACAGGCTGAAGCAGCTGGTGTTGAGCCTTCGGTTGAAATGAATCCGATTCTGTTGAAGCCTACTACCGATAAGAAGACACAGGTGATAATCAACGGAAGTGTCTATGGTAATATGTCAGCTGTGGAGTATCATGAGTTCAAGCCGCAACTTGCAAATATGGTTCAAAACATATATAACGGCCTTGCTGAAAAAAATGACATTATAGTCATAGAGGGAGCCGGAAGCCCTGCTGAAATAAACCTTAGAGACAAGGATATTGTAAACATGGGTATGGCAGAGATTGCCGATGCTCCTGTGATTCTTGTAGGTGATATTGACAAGGGAGGGGTTTTTGCCTCACTGGCCGGGACCATGATGCTATTGACAGAAGCAGAAAGGGCCAGGGTCAAGGGTGCCATTATTAATAAATTCAGAGGGGACATCAAGATATTGGAACCGGGCTTAAAAATGCTGGAAGATATAATCAAGGTTCCCGTATTGGGTGACATTCCGTATACAAAAATTAATATAGAAGATGAAGACAGTCTGGCTGAGAGATTTAATCAAAAGGAAGATTCTGAAGTCAGAGAAATAGACATAGCTGTCATTAAGCTGCCACATATATCAAATTTCACTGATTTTAACGCACTGGAAAATATAAATGGAGTCAGGCTCAGATATGTGGACATGGTGACAAACCTTAAAAAGCCTGATATGATTATTCTTCCAGGCACGAAAAACACTATTGAAGATCTTTTGTTTATTAGGAAATCAGGCCTAGAAACAGAGATTAACAAACTTTATCGGTCCGGTACAGTTATTTATGGTATATGCGGTGGGTATCAAATGCTGGGAATGGAGATAGCAGATCCTTATCATGTAGAATCGAATCAGGAAAAGATAGCAGGTATAGGCCTTTTAAATATAAAAACGGTATTTCAGCAGAAGAAAGTTACAACACAGGTAAAGGCAACAATAACAGGTAATGATGGAATATTGGAAGGGCTTGACGGTATAACGGTAGAAGGCTATGAAATACATATGGGAACCACTGAATACCTGGAAGGCTGCATCCCATACTTAACCGTCAGTTCTGTTCTGGGACATCACAATGTCAAAATAGATGGTGTAAGAAACGGAGATGTGCTGGGTACCTATATCCATGGGATATTTGATAATATGGAATTTACCTCAGGGATTATAAACAACCTGAGGAAAAGAAAAGGGCTTAATAGAGAAAATATTATTACTCTAAGTTTTAAGGAATATAAAGAAGAACAGTACAATAAGCTTTCTCAACTGCTTAGAGATAACCTGGATATGAAGAAAATATATGACATAGTAAATGGCTTTTGACTATTCCTGAATGAGGATATTGGACATATATTCATATTTCTGCGCCTGGAAGACATGTTTAATCTGAGGGGGAAAAGCTTGCTTGCAATGTTGCTGTTTGATGTATTTATAGCATTTACTCTTGATCTGATTTTAGGAGATCCTTACTGGCTTCCTCATCCCGTGAGAATTATCGGATGGGCTATTAAGAAAACGGAGAAATTTCTCAGAAAGATAATTGATAAACTTAGACCTGGTGACATGCAGACCAGAGGAAAACATGAAAGGATTGCAGGGACTTTTCTTATGGTGTTTGTAGTATCGGTAACCTTCCTGCTGGTGCATCTGATATTAAAAATTGCATTGCTGATTAGTCCTGTATTATTTCATATTTTGAACATCTATTTCATATATTCTTCTCTTGCGGCAAAGTGCATGGCAGAAGAGGCAATGAAGGTATATAAAAAGCTGATGGAAGACGATATCGTAGAGAGCAGAAAGCAACTTGCCATGCTGGTAGGCAGACAGACAGAAGGCTTGAGTGAAAAGGAAATAATCCGTGGAGTAGTGGAAACAACGGCAGAAAATACTGTGGATGGTATTCTTTCTCCGCTAATCTATACCTTTATAGGATCATTTTTCGGTATAAGCGCTCCTCTTGTTTATGCTTTTAAAGCTATAAGTACATTGGATTCAATGGTAGGATATATGAATGACAAATATATCAATATGGGAAGAACTTCGGCAAAAACCGATGATGTAGCCAACTATATTCCTGCAAGACTGGCAGGATTTATAATTCCCCTTGCTGCCCTGTTATGCGGCAAAAATATGAAAGGAAGTTTTAGAATAATGCTGCGGGACAGGCATAACCATAAGAGCCCTAATTGCGCGTATCCGGAGGCTGCTGTAGCAGGTGCTCTTGGTATTAAAATTGGCGGTACCAACATTTATTTCGGTCAGACTGTGGAGAAACCCACTATCGGGGATGCTGTAAAAGATCTGGAAAGGAAAGATATACGGGATACTATCAGACTTATGTATGCAGCAACTTTTTTGACAGTGCTTTTTGAAGGTTTGATAACAATAATTATATTGGCTGGGAGGATTTAAATGCACATACATGGAGGAAATATATACAGGGCTTCACAAACCTTTGGTATAAGGATGGAGGACATTATGGACTACAGTGCCAACATTAATCCTTTAGGCTTGCCTGAAGGGCTTAAAGAATTATTGATAACAGGCATTGATAATCTGATTAATTATCCCGATCCTGAATATACAGAGCTGAAAAAAGAGATATCAGGATATTTGAAGGTGGATGAGGAATGCATAATACCTGGTAATGGTGCTTCGGAAATAATTTATCTATTGTTTGAGGTGCTGAAACTAAAAAAAATTATGATTCCTGCTCCTTCTTTTAATGAGTATATTCAGGCTGCGCAAGTCTCAGGTACCGAAACGGTTTTTTTTGAACTTAAAGAAAAAAGCAATTTTAAATTGAATATCGATGAACTTCTAGACGAAGTCAAATCCGGATATGATGCCCTACTGCTTTGTAATCCCAATAATCCTACATCAACATTGCTATCGAGGAAAGAGCTCTATAGAATATTACAGTTTACCTCAGCCAGGGGAATTTATTTAATAATTGACGAGGCTTTTATTGAACTCACAGTAGGGGGAAATGGAAATTCCATGACGGATACTCTGGGTAAATTCAACAACCTTTTTATAATTCGAGCCTTTACAAAACTTTTTGCAATACCCGGACTCAGACTGGGATATGGCCTTGGGAGTACTGATATTATAAATGCAATGTGGAAAAGGAAAATGCCATGGTCTATAAATTCGCTGGCATGCAGCGCAGCCAGGGTTTTAAGTAATTGCAGCCAGTATCTTGAGAAGACTGCCCTATGGCTAGCAGAGGAAAAAGAATGGTTTTACAAAGAACTAAGCAGTATCCATGGCATAAAGGTCTTTGAACCGCAAACAAATTTTATTCTGATAAAAATAACTTTGCCTTCACTGGATGTGAGGACACTTAAAGAATATATGGGCAAAAAAGGAGTATTGATAAGAGATGCAAGCAACTTCAAATTCTTGAATGACAAATTCTTTAGGATTGCGATAAAAGACAGAAAAAGTAATGTCAAATTCCAGTCACTGCTGAAGGAGGCTCTGGAATATGCATCTAGAAGCTAAAAGGGACATATATTCAGTTTAATAGTGTAGGCTTCCTTTTGTTTGTTAAATAGATGCATCGATGTCAGCGGGCAATTTTTTAAAGTGTCGCATGTGGGAATCTGTTAATGGTTGTTTAGGTCATTACTAAATTGTATTACCACAAGACAGATTATGCATATTCGGTAGTTTTGAAGCCAAATAGTTATATGCTTTTTTTCAAGGATAATGACAAGTATAAAATTGTACCTGTGGATACTTTTTCAAATTTTCTACTATTTCATCTAATAAGCATTTATCAACTGTTTTCTTAGTTAGTGGATTAAAAAGATGATAACCTCCCACGTAAACCTGTGGATTAAAACTTACAGCCTTTTCCATGATATTCACAATACCGGTTGAGTTGAAGTATTTTTAACAGTGGCAGTTGGAATAGCCAATTAAAAAGAAAGCAATTATATACACTATAAAAAGACATAGACCATTTTTTCATATTTGTAAATGATTATATTATAGTGTTTTTTCGTATCTTTATAAAACTTGTATATAATTTATATTGAAGGATAAAGTGATTATTAATATAACCCAAATACCAAACAACAATTAATACTTTATTTTTTTAATATTTGAGGCAAAAGGTTTAAGAAAAATAACGGAAGGTATTAGATATATGACTAAATTATATGAAATGATAGGCAATTTGTTAAAGGAAAGATGGCCAAGGGCAGCTATCAAATTATATAACAAAGCCTATTTAACCTTTAAAGGGACTCCTGATATTGACCTGCTAATGAATATGGGTCTTGTCTATGACCGCTTAGGAGACTATGATTCTGCCGAAAAAAAATACCGGGAGATACTGTCTATCAATCCTAATGTGGCAGGAGCATTATATGGAATAGCTGTATTGTATGATAACTTAAAAAAATATGACAAAGCAATTGAGTATTACGAAAAAGCTATAAATGTTAATCCATATTATGACCGGGCTTATTTTTTCCTTGCAAATATTTACGATGAGACAGGAGATAAAGAAAAAGCCATAGAATATTATAGAAAGGTGATTGAGCTTGTGCCTGATGACTTTTGGGCTTATAATAACTTAGGCGCAATATATGAAGAAACAGGTAATGACAATCTTGCAATTGAAATGTTCAGGAAATCCTTGCAAATTAATCCGGGACATTTTAAAGCTTTGTTTAACATGGGAGTAGCTTTTGGAAAGCTAGGTTATTACAAAAAGGCTGAGGAATATTACCACCAGTCTATACAAAAGAATCCCTATTATCCATATAGTTATCTAAATCTGGGTGAGTTGTATAAAGAAAATGGTGATTTTCAAAAGGCCATTGATGTTATTAGCCGTGGAATTAATTTCAATAACAGGGAGGCCTATTTATATTATAACAGGGCATGCATTTATGCTCAGCTAAATCATGTAAATAAAGCCCTTGAAGACTTGATTACAGCTACAGATCTTGACCCGGAACTGGTTGAATACATGAAAAAAGATAAAGAGCTGGACCCGGTAAGACAACTTGAAGGTTATAGAAGCCGGTGGGGAAATATTGATAATAAAAGTACATAGAACAATATTAGAAAGAGTTTGTATAAAACAATACATAGGGATAACATCCTTTACATGTAATAATATGGAGTAATTTCAATTTTATTGAAATTGTCTAGCGGAAATATTACAATCTAATTAAATTAAGAATATGTAGAATAGGGGGATAAAATGAAAGGGTCTGTACGAATATTGGTGTTGTTTATTGTAATATCGCTTTTTATTAACTTATTTTCTGGTTGCGGAAGGTCAAAACAATCTAATCTGGAAACTAATCCAACAGTCTCTGGCAATTCAAACTCCGGTAATACCACCCCTTCTGGTAACACTTCAACAGTTGATACAGAACCACAACCATTAAAAATATCTTACAAAGTATACAGAAATGTTATTAAAGATGATGGTACTGATCTGGTGTATTTTAGACTCTCTTTTCCTTATATCGATAATCCGGAAAACGGCAAGGGTATTGCAGCCATTAATGATTATTATGAAACATATGTTAACAATTTTATCAATACTGTTGTAGCAGAGGGAAAAGAGGTTGCTTTGGAAGGGAAGAAGAACATGCAGGAAGCCGGATTGGATTTTTTCCCCTTTGCTTATGTGAGGGAGGCTAGTGTTTCTTACAATGGAAACAACCTGATGTCAGTTTTGCATATAGGCTATGATAATACCGGAGGAGCACATCCCACCAACTACTGGGCTTCTGAGACTTTTGATGTAAAAACCGGTAAAAAGCTTGCTTTGACAGATATTTTTGGATTGAGCAAAGAAAAAAGTCTTGAAAAGGTTTATGATGTTGTACTTAATCAAATAAAAAATGACAAAGAGGCAGAAATGTACTATTTTGAGGACTATGAGAAAGGTGTAAAAGAATACTATTCTGAAAATGATTTTTTCCTGGATTCTGATGGAATAATATTCTATTATCAAACTTATGCTATTGGTCCATACGCTGCAGGTATACCATCATTTAAACTCCCATACGAAAAGGCAGGAGATCTTGCCATTAAAATTTTACCTGTTAAATTGACAGAGGATGAAAGAGATATTATTATTAAGGCAGGAAGGTTAATTGAAGACAATATAGATGTCTTCTGCAATATATACGGTCTCTCCATGCTTCCATTGGAAATACCTGAAAATATTCCTGAAGGACAGTCCCTGTTTCCTGTAAAAGATGTCAGGTTTAGAACTTTCTCTGATCTTGAAAATTATATAAGAGGCATATATGTGAAAAGTGAAGCTGATACGCTGTTAAGTAGCGTACGGTATACTGACAAAGATGGTAAGCTGCATGGGGATATAAACCAGGATGCAGGTGTGGGGTATTATGTTAATTGGAATGAATACCGCTACGAAGTAAGTGATATAAGCAAAAACAGTGCAACTATTACCATCTATACAGTTGATGATTCACCTGCAGGAAAGAAAGACAAGATAATAAAAGTAAAAATGCTAAAGGAAAACGGCTTATGGTTATTAGAAAAAATGTTTAGTTAAATTATTTGCCAGACATTAAATTTTTAGCCAGATATAATTTAAGGAGGTTAAAATCAAGGAGGTTGGCTAGCACCATACTCCTTGTTTTCTTATTATATATGATAATAACTTAGTAATAAAGGAAACATTTTATTCTTACATAATATTATATATAGGAAGAATAAAATTTGTATGGTGAAATAATGGAAACTTTGACTTTTGGTTCAACAGGGCCGAATGTAAAGCTAATACAAAGCCTATTGGCCAGAATAGGGTATAATCCGGGACCGGTTGATGGTATATTTGGTTCACGGACCCGCCAGGCTGTATTAGAATTCCAAAGAGATAATGGACTTGTTCCCGATGGAATAGTAGGACCTGCAACATGGGGAATATTTGAGAGATTTTTAATTGGTTATGATACTTACATAATCCGCCCGGGTGATACTTTATACACTATAGCGCTAAGATATTATACTACCGTGAACGCTATACTGACAGCTAATCCAGGTATTGATCCCTTATCCCTGAGAGTGGGGCAAAGAATTATTGTGCCTTATGGAATAGACGTAGTTTTTACAGACATAGACTATACTTATAGTATTATGGAAAGAGATATACAAGGGCTTAAGGCAAGATATCCGTTTATTGAAGTGGGTGTAGCAGGTCAAAGTGTCCTTGGCAGAAACCTGTATTATATAAGACTTGGCACCGGAGCAACAGAAGTGCATTATAACGGGGCTCACCATGGACTTGAATGGATTACCACACCACTTTTAATGAAGTTCATAGAGAACTTTTGCCGGGCATATTCAACCAATTCAAGCATTAGAGGATATAATATACGGGATATATGGAACAGAAGCAGTATTTATATAATACCTATGGTAAATCCTGATGGAGTGAGTTTAGTACTTGAAGGATTAAAACCGGATAATCCATACTATCAACAACTTCTTGCATGGAACAGAACAGGCCTTCCTTTCTCACAGGTGTGGCAAGCTAATATAAGAGGTGTGGATTTAAACCGGAATTACCCTGCAAGCTGGGAAGAGGCTAAAGCACAAGAATTTTCTTTAGGCATAACGGGCCCCGGCCCGACCAGGTATGGAGGTCCTTCACCACTTTCAGAACCAGAAACACAGACTATGGTTAATTTTACAAGACAGCATAATTTTAAATTGGTAATTGCTTACCATACTCAAGGAAGGGTTATTTACTGGCTCTATAAGAATATATTTGTTCCTCGTGCCCAGGAAATCGGCCAGGTTTTTGCCAGAGCCAGCGGATATGAACTTGCATTCACACCTTTAGAGGCTGCATATGCAGGATATAAAGATTGGTTTATTGAAGAATTCAGGAGACCGGGATATACAATTGAAGTAGGCTTAGGAAGAAATCCTATATCAATTACCCAGTTTGATACTATTTATAGAGAAAATGAAGAAATAATGCTGCTAGCACCTATAATTTGAAACTGCCATAACTGATGTTTTCCAGAGTTAAAAATTCTTGTTTCAGCCGGGCATAGGCCTTTTCTTTTTCCTTTTTAAAATTATCTTGTGCAATAAAATAAACAGGTTTCCCTACCAGGATATATCTTTCTCTTTTTTTTATGTGCAAAGGGACAAAGGCGAGATGCTTGCCTGTTTTCTCAAAATATAATTTTTCGAGGTTTAAGAAACCTTTGTACAATTCTCCAATATTTGTGCTTTTGTCTGTATAATCAATATCGGGGGATATCAAAATATTTTGACCACTGGTCAAGGCATATATGCTTTGTTTAAAAGTTTTTAAAATATCCTTTGAACCGCGGTATACAGGGATGGCTTGTGCAACTCTCATTAAGGCTGCTACACAAAATGATAAAGGATAAATAATAATCGCAGCTATAATTTTGGGAATACCAAATCGTTTCGTAAAGGTATATTCATAATAATGCCTAAAACATGCAGAATGGTTACAAAATACGCTTAAAACCCATGGACGGACAGTCCTGTCAAACCAAGCCATGCTTATAAGCGGTCCTTTCAGGTTTTGATGGTGAATAAGATAAACTGCAGGTTCATCTATATCTTTTGTTGTATAACAAACCCTGTAATGGCGGGTAAAACATCGGAGTAAAAAACGGCAAAAGTTAAAAATGTTTTTTCTTATTATTTCATTCATTTGTTTTCATTTTCCTTCTGGCAATTTTATACAGATGAATTAAATCCATTATTCTCGCTCTTAGAAGCAAGCGGGCCTGAGCTGTACTTTTTATTTGAAATCCAGCGCAAATGAATATGATAGCTTATGAATCCTAAGATAAAATCAACTATTAATTTTATTATAACAATATTAATATGGCTGAACAAGCTGGCCAGGTAAATCAATCCGCAAGAAAACACTGTCATTACTAACAATAAAATATAGTAGCGAAATAAAGTATATTTCAATTTGCCTATGCCAGCAATAAAGGTACTTCTACTTATAATATATTTACAGGCAGCAGACAGTAACCTGGCAATAGCTGCACATGCAAAAATTCTTGCAAGGGCCTGAAAACCAGCAAAAACTGTACTATATAACACAAAAAATACAAACAGGTCAAGGATACCACAAAATATGGCTGCCAGCATTTGTTTTAAGATCCCGTAAACAAGGCAGCGAAAGATTCGGAATGAATCTCTTATTGCTTTATAGTGAGAACCGGAATTGTTATCAATATAAAGTGTTTTAATTGGTACCAAATGCAAGGGGATATTGCGGAATCTTGAGTAAATGAGCATGTTTATTTCATAATCGTAACGTTCACCTTTAAGTTCTGTAATCCAGCTAAGTTCACTGGTCGGTATTCCTCTTAGACCTGTTTGGGTATCGCTTAAGTAATAGCCATAAAGGAACCAGAAAACTCTGCTGGTTACTGTATTACCAATATAACTTCGTTCTGGGACATTATCTTCCTGAAAATTTCTTACGCCTAAAATAATAGAATTCTTGTAAATAGATAATTTTTCGGCAATATTGCATATATCTTCTGCTGCATGTTGTCCGTCAGCATCAGCAGTAACTACGCCATCTAAATTTGGGTAATGATCTATAAAATACAAGAAGGCTGTTTTTAAAGCTCTTCCCTTGCCACAATTCACCTTATGAGTAAGGACAGTGCAGTTTTTTATCTGTTCTAAGGCCTGAAATACACTATTATATGTAGATTCACTACCATCATTTACGACAATAATTTGAGGTATGCCATAATTTAGAAGTTCATTTACCAAGTTGATCAAGTTATGGCCAGGATTTAAGGCTGGTATAACAACTGCGCTGTTTATACTTGGCAGATTTATTCTGTTGTTTGGTTCAGGATAATCAACCAATTGAATTTCAGCCTTTCTATAATTTAATTATACATCATGATTTTTGAGTAATCATGATATATTGTGCATAATCCTTCTTGTCCTATATATGGATATTATATTATACTTAATTTTATTTTATCATATTTATGATATATAATAAAAAGTTCAAAATGAAGAAAATTATGTAAAAAGAAGCGGCATATGCATCATATTGCCGCATATGCCGCAAAAATTTTGTATTAATGCTTATTTCGTGTGAAGATAAACATTCAGTGTATTCTTCATATCGTAATATTCATCTTCAGCTGGTTTAATAAAATATTGATTTCCTATAAGCTCGGTGGAAAAATTTTCAAATCCCTGATTTTTCAGATATTTTTCCAGGTCTTCTATCTTTTCATTTTGCCCAAACAAAATCTTGTCGCCAACATAATCATTATTTACATATACTTTATAGGAATCATGAGAAATCTTTGAACCATCAAATATATCACTACTGTCAACTGCACCAAAAAGAAATCCAGAAAGGCCAAAATAATAGTTTTGCGAATCTCCTCCATTTGGCATGAAAATCCCTCCTCTTTTAATATTGAAGTTGTCAAATATTATTGCGAAGTTGTCAGGTTCATATTTTTATTATTCCAATGAATAAAAAATATATTATTTGTGATTTTTAGAATACTAAGGAGGGAACATAAGGTATTAAGGTAAAAATGGTAGAGTTAATTATTTTTCAATAATATCCATGGAGACCAAATTACCGTCAAATTCTTTTACTTCATCAGGATCATGTGTAACCAATATAACTGTTTTACCTTGAGTATTTTCTTTAACATACTGTATCACCACCTGCTTTGTATTAGTGTCCAGTCCTTTAAAAGGTTCATCCATAAAGATTACTTCGCTTTCAGCAAGAATAGAACGTACTATTGCAACCCTGCGCCGCATTCCACCACTTAATTCGCATACCGGCAGATGAATGCTGTTTTCTTTTATTCCTACACTTGCTAAATGTTCCTTAATGGTTTGTGTGTCAATGTCACTTGTGCATACCATACGTACATTTGAAACTGCATTAAAGGAATCACAAAGCCGGTCTTCCTGAAATACTGCGCTTTTTTTATCCGGAACACCTGTGATGGTGCCGCTGTCCGGACAAAGAAATCCCATTAGTATATTTAGCAGCGTGGTTTTTCCGCATCCAGAGGGACCCATAATAAAATTATATTGGTGTTCATATATTATTGTTGAAAAATTCTGCAAAACTAATTTATCGCCAAAACTCTTAGAAATATTGTTGATAGAAATATCCATTTAAGATTTCACCCACAATCTAAAAAAGGCTTTCAGTAAATAAATAAATAGCTTTTCAAAGAGAATACTGATAACTATAATTGCAACTGTCCAGGCAAAGAGGTCACTTGAGCTTAAGTAGATTTTAGCCTCATATAGTTTTTCTCCTATGGAGCCTTCCGGTATTCCGATTAACTCAGCAGCTACGCCTGCTTTCCACGACATTCCGATAGACAGGCTGCATGCAGAAATTAAATATGGCCTAAGCTGCGGAACATAAATATAATGCAGTCTTCTCCACCATTTTACCCTGAACAGGTCTGCCATCTCAAGAAGCTTTCCGTCTGTACTTTTAATACCTTGTAAGACGTTGGTATAAACAATGGGCAAGACCATGAGAAAAGAAATAAAAACAGACAGACTTTTTGAACTAATCCAAATAAGGAACAGTACAATAAATGAGGCTACAGGGGTTGATTTAATAGCAATTATATATGGTTGTAATAAAATTTCAACAATGCGAAAGCGGCCTGCGGCAACAGCAAAAATAATACCCACAGCCAGCGCCATTAAAAATCCTGTAACAATCCTGGCTAACGTAAATAAAATAGTGCTCCAGAACTCCAGGCTTATACATAATTGCAGCAGATTTTGAGCCACAACCAGAGGAGCTGCCAGAAGCAGTGAGTTTCCAATAGCAGATGCACATATCTGCCAAATAGCAAGGGCGGCTATTACAGCCGCCAGTTTTTCAAGTTTCTTGTTATTTTGAATAATAGAAGTCTTCTCCGGGCATCTTTCCTCCGATTGATTTAGGGTTCTGTTCAAAAAGGACATTTAAATACCCCTCCATTGCAGTTTTCATTTCGGATCCATCTATATAAGTAATATTACAGTAAGGAATGGCTTTTTCAGCTACCGCAGCGTTTACTATATTAAATTTCTCAACAAGTTTAGCTGCTTCTGACACATTATTGTTTACATATTCGGTGGATTGTTTATATTCATTCAGGAATACTTCAACCTGCTGGGGATAATTCTTAGCAAATTCGCTTCTTACAACAAGCACACCAGTAATCATAAGACTATCATTATCAAGATTTTCCCATTCTTTATTCATGTCAATGGCAATACGTAAATTTTCCAGTTTAGATTGAGCAACGGTAACATACGGCTGTGGCAACATTGCTATACCACCGCCTGCTTGTGAAAGCAAAGATACAACTTCTGTAGGTTCAGATTTCCATTCCAGTGTAATGTCCTTATCCGGATCAATTCCGTTTTCATTTAACAAATAGCGCAGTCCGTACTCGGGAGATGAACCTTTGCCGGTGCAATAGATGGTTTTACCTTTTAAATCATTGAAAGATGTAATTGTATTTCCGGTTTCAACAATGTAAAGCACACCTAAAGTATTTACAGCCAGGAGTTGAATAGCTCCCTGGGTGTTGTTATATAATACTGAGGCCAGGTTTGAAGGAACTGCAGCAATATCCAGGTCTCCCTGTATCAACTTGGGAGTTACTTCATCTGCTGAACCGAAGATGGAAAATGTATAATTGTTGGAAGTATTTTTTTGTTCAGCTGCTTCCATTAACTGAACCATACCTATTGAGGTTGGGCCTTTGAGACCTGCAATGCGGATTTCTAATTTATCTACATTTGTATCCTCTGACTTTTCAGCCGTTGATTCTTCTGTTGTATCTACAGTTGATTCTGCTGTTGAATTATTTCCGGTTGACTCTCCATTGTTGTTTGAGTTTCCCTGGCAACCTGCCAGTATAACAAATACTAATACAAATATTAAAATTAAACTAATTCTTCTTTTCATAACAATCCTTCCTTTTATAAATAAATTTATTAATATATTTTTTGATTTATCTGTTTCCATATTAATTTACTTCTTTGAAGTAACAGTTTTTACACTTACTCCTTTTATCATCCCCAACTTTCCTGAAAGGGAGCTGGTTACATCATTGGGAGCCTCAAGAACAACGCATATTATTGATATACCTCTGTTTCTATAAGGAATACCCATTCGCCCAATAATATAATCACCAAATTGATGAAGAAGTTCATTTATTTCATTTGAAACTGAAGTATCTTCTACTATTATGCTGATAATCGAAATCCTGTTATCCAAAAAATAATTACCTCCTTTCGGCAATATTTAAAACTTCTAAAAAAAACCCACGCCTTAAGGCGTGGGAACATATGTAACATCTATTGTATTTAGTAACAAATATTAACAAACTGTTCACTCGCCTTTCTATTCGGGACGTACCCAAAAAGTCAGAACGAATAGTATTAAGTTTTAACTGCATATTCATTATATTAAACCCAAAGAAGTTTGTCAAATTTTAAACAATTAATATATTGGGAAATTACTTCTTTTTTCTTATATAAAATACATTTTTTAGCTAATTATGCTATGATAGAATTTATCAAAGCTGATTCATTAAAGCACATTTATGGAGGGGAAAATGAATAAGAATGCACTTGCTGTTATTTATGGCAATACTCCTAAGAAGATGGTACTGGAAATTTTAAATTACTTAAATATCGAGGATAATATAAAAAGCAAAAATTCACTTATTGGAATTAAACCTAATTTAGTAGTATCCAAACCATCTACTTCAGGAGCAACAACTTCACCTGAAATTGTGGCAGGAATTATAGAATATCTGAATTGTAAAGGATTTTATAATTTGACTATTCTTGAAGGCTCATGGGTAGGAGATAGAACAAGCCGGGCTTTTAAAGAGTGTGGGTATGTAGATTTGTCAAAGCACTATAATGTCCCATTAATTGACCTGCAGCGAGATAGTTACAGGCAATATAAAATAGATGGTATATGTATAAATATATGTGATAAAGCCATGGAACTGGATTACCTGATCAATGTTCCTGTTTTAAAAGGACACTGCCAGACATATTTGACATGTGCACTTAAAAATTTAAAAGGATGTATACCTGACAGTGAAAAAAGGAGATTTCATTCAATGGGGCTGCATAAGCCAATTGCCTGTTTGAATAAAATTCTGAAGCAGGATCTGATTATTGTTGATGGTATTATGGGGGATTTAAGCTTTGAAGAGGGTGGAAATCCTGTTCAAATGAACCGTATTATTGTAGCAAAGGACCCGGTTTTGGTTGATTCCTATGCAGCCGATCTCATTGGTATTAATATTGATGATATTCCATATATAAAATTAGCTGAGGCTTTGGGCGTAGGGAGTGCTGATCTTGCGAAAGCCGAAATTATTGAAATAAATAAAGATTCTGTTACTGAAAGGATTTCTTCTGCCCGGAAGATCCAAAAGCTGGCTAAATATATTAATGAAGACAGTGCCTGTTCAGCATGCTATGGAAGCCTTATTCATGCTTTGGCAAGGCTGGATGAACAAGGCGGATTAAGCCTGTTAAAAGATAAACTATATATCGGACAGGGTTATAAAGGAAAAACTTTTAAGGGAATAGGAATAGGGAATTGTGCAAAAGGCGGAGATATTTATGTGAAAGGATGTCCTCCCAGTGCCGGTGATATATTAAAAGTGATTCAATGATTGCACTGTGATTTTGTTACACAAAATTTATATTTAATATAACAGAAATGAGGAACAAATTGTTTTTATTTTCGACTAATAAGATACAAACAAAAAGTGCAACAAGTAAACGGAGGTATCACTTTATGAAAAAACATCAATTAAGAAATGCTATTATCGCAGGAGCTTTATGTACAGTTCTGACGATTCCTGTTCTGGCAAAGGCGGAAAATATGCAGCCTTTATCAGAAGAAGACAAATTAATACCCATCAGTTACAAATTAAATCATTGGTCTGAAAAATACATAGACCAATTATCAAAAGAATATAATGCCGGATCGGTTTTTGAGGACAAAGATCTTGAAGCTGCTATTGAACTTGAGGATTTTGATTATCTTGTTAAACTTGTCTTGGATGAAGACTATGACAGTGCACCAGATTCATTATCCAGGGAAGCGGTTGTTCATGAGTTAGTAAAAATATGGGCTGAAAAGACAGGTATAGATTTAAATGATATTGCTGTTATACAAATGCTTATTTACTCAGATACCCATGAAATTGATTCAAGATACAACCACAGTGTAACTCTGGCATATATGAAAAAAATTGCTATTGGCAAAGGTTCAGGAATTTTTGATCCCAAAGCTAATGTTACTTATGGAGAGCTGGCTGCCTTAATTAGTAATACTGATAGAGCCATAAAAAATGAAATAGATTCTGAAAAGCAAAATATTTCCGAAGGTAAATTTGAAACCAGGGGAAATTATGAAATAAAAGATGATAAAGTTGTATTTGATTTTGAACTGATAAATCATTATACAGAATCAAAGCAGATTAAATTTGGTTCTGGCCAGCAATTTGAAATAAGTATAACTGATGAAAATAGGGAAGAAGTATACAGATATTCAGATGATAAATTTTTCACTATGGCTCTCCTTTTTAAAGACATTAATCCTGGTGAATCATTACAATGGCAGGATGAATGGGATATGACCAATAAGGAAGGGGAGAAAGTTGCTCCGGGGAAATATAAGGCAAAAATAACAGTTATGGTTATATTTGAAGAAGGCGACGAAAAGATAGAGGAAGATCAATTAACAACGGAAATAGAATTTGCACTTGAGTAAATTATTAATAAATATTTGTTATTGAAGAATTATTTGAACTCGGAACTCAAATTTATATAACTCGAAATAAATTAACCAGGCATCATGAAGTCTTTCGCTTCTATAATCGGGAGCTGAATTGATGCAAATTATAATAACAACCTTGTTCAGTGGGGGATTGTAAGACCCCCACTGAATTTCCATTCGAAGCAAGTCTGCTTTTGCATTTAATTTTTTCAACTTTCAAAGGCTGAATTGTCGATTATAGCGCCTTGCACTTTTGGTGTCAAAAAACAAAAAAAGGTGCATATCTAATATATGCACCTTACGGTTTGTAGTCTATAAAATTTCTATTCCGGTTACTTCATATCCTGCATCATCTATCACTGTCCTGAATTTTTCATCTTCAATTTCATGGGCAAGATCAACAATGGCATTTTTGCTTTTAAGATCGACTTTCACTGAAGTAACTCCGCCAATTTCTCTTAAAGCTTCTTCAACATGTTTAACACAATGGCTGCAGCTCATACCTTCAATCAATATCTTTTTTCTCATAAATACACAACCTTTCAGTTATATTTTCTCATTATTTTTATTTATTTAATTATTTCTAATCAATTATCTTACATTTACTTCCAAAATACTTTATATAAGCCGGTTTTTATATTGGTTTGAACCTCTTTAATCTTAACGCATTTGTAACAACCGATACAGAACTTAAGCTCATTGCGGCAGCTGCAATCATAGGATTCAAAAGAGGTCCGCCAAAAATATGGAGTACACCCATGGCAATTGGTATTCCCAGAGTATTATAGCCAAAGGCCCAAAACAGATTCTCTTTGATATTTTTAATTGTACTTTTGCTTAATTGTATAGCCGTAGAAACATCCATCAAATCACTTTTCATAAGAACAATATCTGCTGATTCAATGGCTACATCGGTACCTGATCCTATTGCTATGCCAATATCTGCCTGAGCCAAGGCAGGAGCATCATTTATGCCGTCACCGACCATTGCCACCTTTTTACCTTCAGCCTGTAATTTTTTTACCTCATTTGCCTTATCCTGAGGTAATACTTCAGAAAGAACCCTGTCTATTCCTACTTGCTTGGCAATTGCTTCTGCGGTTCTACGGTTATCTCCAGTAATCATAACCACTTCTATTCCCATTTTGTGAAGCCTTTCTATCGCTTTTTTGCTGCTTTCTTTAACTGTATCGGCAACGGCAATTATACCTGCAAGTTTTTTGTCTATGGCAATATACATAGGAGTTTTCCCTTCTCTTGCCAGCCTGTCTGATGTTTCCTCATAGTCCTCTGTAAATATATTGTTTTGAGTCATAAGTTTTTTATTTCCCAACAGTAGACTTTTGCCATTTATTTTGGCTTCTATCCCATGGCCTGGAATTGCATTAAAGAAGTCAAGTTTTACCAATTCCAGCCCTTTTTCTTCAGCACTTTTTACGATGGCTTCTCCCAGAGGATGTTCAGAGCCTTTTTCTGCAGAGGCTGCAAGAAGTAATAAATCATCCTGGGATATCATATTATTGGAAATAATTATGTCTGTAACTTCAGGTTTGCCTACGGTAATAGTACCTGTTTTATCCAACACTACTGTTTGTACCTTATGAGCGGCTTCCAGAGCAGTTCCGCTTTTTATTAATACACCGTATTCTGCACCTTTGCCTGTACCAACCATAATTGCCGTTGGTGTTGCAAGACCAAGGGCACAAGGGCAGGCAATTACTAAAACCGAAATAAATATTGTTAATGAGAATACTGCCGATTCATTACCCACGAAGTACCATAATAGGCCGGATAAGACTGCAAGTACAATTACTATCGGAACAAAGTAGCCTGAAATCACATCGGCCAGCTTTGCAATGGGAGCTTTAGACCCCTGAGCTTCTTCCACCAGCTTAATAATTTGCGCTAAGACGGTATCCTTGCCGACTTTGGTTGCTCTATACTTAATAGTACCGTTTTTATTTATGCTTGCACCGGTTATATTATCCCCCGGTTTTTTTTCAACCGGTATGCTTTCACCTGTTAGCATTGATTCATCTACTGATGTAGTACCTTCCACCACTATTCCGTCAACGGGCATTCTCTCGCCAGGTCTGACAACTATTATATCTCCCGGTTCTACCTCATCGATACTGATTTCTACTTCAATTTCATCTCTTAATATAATTGCAGTTTTAGGAGTAAGGCCCATAAGTTTCTTAATAGCTTCAGAGGTTTTTCCTTTAGAAACAGCTTCAAGATATTTACCCAGAGTTATTAAAGTAATAATTACAGCTGCGGACTCATAATACATACTCAAAGAGTATTCACTGTTTCCATTCAGAACCTTAATTGTAGCAAAAACACTATAAACAAATGCTGCGGAGGTTCCTATTGCTATAAGTGAATCCATATTAGGGCTTCCTTTAAGCAGTGTCCTGAAACCAACAGTATAGTATTTGTTGCCTGTAATTATAACAGGTAGAGTCAATAGTAGCTGTAATAATGCGAAAGCTGTAGGATTTGCCATTGGATCAATAAGATGGGGGAGGGGAAGCCCTATCATATGTCCCATGGCTATATAAAGAAGTGGTATGGTGAATATGGCGGATATAATAAATCTATTAAACAACAATTTTATTTCTCTTTCTTTTTTCTCCTTATCCAAATCTTTTGCAGTTTCTTCCTCCAGGGCTTTATAACCGGCTTTCTCTATTGCACGTTTTATATCTGAAATTCTTACCATTGTTGGCTCATAATTTATATTTAGTTTTTCAGTAGCAAGATTTACACTGGCCTCTGTAACACCATCAAGTTTTTTAGCTGCCCTTTCTACTGATTTCGCGCAAGCGGCACAGGTCATTCCTTCTATTTTTAAAGTCTTAGTTATGATTTCGGTTTTAGCGTTATACCCTGCTTTGGATATAGCATTTTGAATATCTTCAACAGAAACCTTTGATTCATCATATTTTACACTTAATTTTTCAGTAGCAAGATTTACACTGGCCTCTGCAACGCCATCAAGTTTTTTAGCTGCCCTTTCTACTGCTTTCGCGCAGGCGGCACAGGTCATTCCTTCTATTTTTAATGTTTTATTGGTCATAATAATTACTCCTCATATTTATAATACATGAATTAGAACTGTCTATAATATGTTACCCTCAAATATTTCCATAAATCATTTGTTCATTATTTTTGACAGTATATCTATTATTTCATCCACCTTTTCATTTCCGTTGCCACTTAAAAAAGCTTCCTTAACACAATGGTTCATATGCTGCTTCAAAATGAGCAAATTAGCCTTTTTCAGCAGTGACTGTGCAGCCATAATTTGATTGGACACATCAACACAATATCGTCCTTCTTCAATCATTTTAATTATCGCTTCAATCTGACCTTTTGAGGTTTTTAATGCCTGAAGTGCTTTTTTCTTTTCTGTATTCACATATACACCTCCTATATATCCCCCCCTCCAGTGGGGGTATTAAAATAATACATCTAATAGTATAATTTGTCAAGTATATCAAGTATAAAGGGTGATTTCTAATAAACTTTTTTTCCGCTGTACTTAACAAACATGTGTGGTTATGCTGAAAAATTAATAAAACTTGATATTTTATAAGATATTAAATAATCGGAAATAAGCACAAAAAGTATTTATTTCTATAAATGTTATCATATAATTAGAGTGTAATTTTATGGAATTTCAATCGCCTAATTTATTAAGTCTGAAGAATTAAATTATCATTATGTGAAACTTAATTTGTTATTTGAAGGACAAACTATATTATAAGCATGACAAAAACATAAATGTGTTATATTATTATCTTACATGGGGAGGAATACATATGATAATTATGATGCCTGTCATGAAAAGCTTCGCAGGCTTTTACAAAAGTATTAAGAGATTTCCTGTAACACTACTTCTTTCACTTTCTATAGCAATTGTATTAATATCATCATCTGAAGCCAGATTGAATTTAGGTTATAATCATCCTGCAGTTGAAATACTAAATAGAATTGCTCTTGTTATGGCTCTTGGAATACCAATTTCACTTTCAATTAAGTTATTATTTGAGAAGTACACCAGGATTTCGATTATTGCAAAAATGCTTATTTGCATTATTGCATCGGGTTTTCTTGGATTTTATTACTCGTACCTGCTAAATGTAATAAATAATGCAAGTATGTCGAGATATATTGGACTAAGCTTTTCTCTTTATATTTGCTTTCTTTTTATACCGTTTCTCAATAAAAGGGATTCTATTGAATTATATGTAATTAAAATATTCACAAGATTTTTCATTACCTGTATTTATTCTGCAGTTTTATTTCTTGGCCTTGCCGCCATTTTGTTTACAATAGACAAACTTTTAGGGATTACTGTAAGAAGCAGTATATACTATTATACCTGGCTTTTGACTGTAGGTATATTTTCTTCTACTTTTTTTCTAGCAGGAATACCTGAATATAATGAAAATATTGAAGACTATCCCTATCCCAATTATTTAAGAATACTTCTTTTATACATTGTGATACCGCTGGTGGTAGTATATCTTGTTATTTTATATATTTATTTTGCCAAGATAATAATAACATGGAAGTGGCCTGTAGGTCTGGTTTCACACTTGGTTATCTGGTATTCTGCACTATGTGTTGCCCTGATATTTCTTATTTCAAAAATTAAAGACAACAAATGGGTAAATATTTTTATTGCCTGGTTTCCCAAACTTATATTGCCAGTACTGGTCATGATGTTTATTTCAATGGGTATTAGAATAAATGCATACGGAATAACAGAAAACAGATATTATGTAATTGTACTGGGGATATGGGTTTCAGCAATGATGCTTTTTATCAGCTTTAAAAGAAAAAGAAGGAATATTATTATATTAACATCTCTCTCAATAGTATCAATATTATCGGTATTCGGACCGTTAAGCAGTTTTGCCGTTTCAAAATATAGTCAGAACAACAGGCTGACAGAGATAATGGTTAGAAATGAAATGCTAAAGGATGGTAAAATAATTGCGAAAAGTAATATTTCTGAGTATGATAAGAGTGAGATCAGTGAGATACTCAGGTATTTTGAGCAAAATCACAGTTTAAGTGATGTAAAATATTTAGATAAAAATTTTAAGCTGAGCGATATGGAAAAAGTATTTGGATTTCCATATCAGAAACCTGAAATACCTGAAATTGGGAAATATATTTCATACAGTTCAGATAAATTAACCGGAGCAATAGATATTTCTGGGTTTGATTATTTCTTCGACTTTAGGATGGTAAAAGAGCAGACAGAGTTAGACAGACTGAAAGTCCAGTATAATTATGAAACTGCAGTATTAAAGATATTCAGGGATGATGAAATGATATATACAATTGAGCTGTCCCGCTTTCTGGACGAGCTTCGCAAAAAATATCCTGAAAGTGGTGCTGTAGATGAGGAAGATATGATTTATACTGACGAAAATCAGCATGTAAAAATTAAATTTATATTCAGTTACATTGGAGGGACAGAGATTCAGCCAGGAAAGGGTACCAGAGTCCAGGGGGCAGACTTTTATATACTTGTTAAAGAAAAATGAAATTTTTGAAGGGAGTCTGAACATGCTTAAAGATTTAATAATTCAGGATTTCGGAAAAAAAGAAGATTTAAACTGCGCAGAGAAAATATTGCAGGGAGCTAATATAGTTTACAGTTTGGGATTGGACAAGGAATCTCTCAAGCTTGCTTCCGGTTTTGGAGGGGGAATGGGAATTGAGGATAAATGCGGAGCTCTTACTGCTGCAATAATGGTTTTAGGGAAAATGTTTGTGTCAGACCGCGCTCATGAGAGTGACAGGATAAAGAGACTTACAAGAAAGTTATTCGCGGAGTTCAATAAAGAAATGAGTTCAATTGACTGTGCCCCTCTTAAGAAAAACTACAGGTCGGAAAAATACGGCTGTAAAGTCATAATCGTAAAGGCTGCTGAAATACTAGACAGGTTAATAGAAGAAGAAAAAAATTAGAATATGTCTCCTTCTTTTCTTGCTTTATTTAACAAGAATAGAAAATAAGGGGCACCCAGCAGTGATGTAACCACACCTACTCCAATTTCCCTGGATACAACTGTTCTTCCAATAAGGTCGCATATAACAAGAAATATAGAACCTCCAAGAATACTGCAGGGAAAAAGTTTTCTGTGATCGGGTCCTACTACAAGTCTGGTAATATGCGGAACCAAAAGGCCTACAAAACTTATGGTTCCGCTTACACATACCGCTGTAGCAGTAATTATGGATGAAACCAGAAGAAGAATTTTACGTGTTCTTGATGTATTCATCCCTACAGATTGTGCTTCATCTTCACCCATTAAAAGAACATTCATATCTCTGGAAAAATAAAATAACACTATTATACCTATAATAACCGGACCGGCTGAAATTCTTACATCTTCCCACATAGTGGCATTTAAACTTCCGGCTGTCCAGAACAAAAACTGTTTTACCTGGTTACCATGAATATAGGTCAGAATAATTGTATTAACAGAGTTCAAGAACATACTTACTGCCAAACCAGAGAGTATTAAATTTACCAGAGGAGTTTTCCCTTTTTTTGAAGCCAACAAATATATGCAAAAAGAAGCCAAAAGTGCCCCGAAGGATGCAAAAAGTTGTAACAGGAAGATGCTTTTTGAAGCAAACCCCAGGGCTATAGCAATTACCGCGCCAAGGCTTGCTCCACTGGAAACACCTAGTATACCAGGATCAGCCATTGGATTTCTGAACATACCCTGCATTACGGTTCCTGAAGCTGCAAGCCCGGCTCCTACAATTGCAGCTGTTATAACTCTTGGCAGGCGCACATGAAAGATAATAGCTTCCCAATTTGAGGGGAACTCAATTTCACCCAATAAACCCCAGTTTTTCAAAATAATTCTGATGGTCTGTATAAAAGGTATGTTTACTTCTCCGAGAGCAGAGGCTAGTATTAGCGAAAACAACAGGACAACTATTAAACCATACATTATAAAAGGTGTCTTGATATGAGGGAGACCGGCTCTTGATTTTTTCAATTTCATACCAGATTTCAGTCCTTTCAGAATTATTTTGAAATTAACAGCTTATTCATAATATCATTGCTCAAATAATTCAGGGTAAGCTAGTTTTGCTAAATATTCCACTCCTAATACCATGTTTTGTGATACTGATGTAACCAAAGCTTCATTCATCTTATACACTTTGCCGTTTTTAATTGCATTTGTTCCCTGCAGACTTTTATCATTAATAAAATCTTCTGCAAATTTATCTGCATCAAAGCCTTCATAAGACCAGGAGGGAAGAAATATAATATCAGGATTAATTTCAATGACCTTTTCTTTTGTCATCTGATACCAGCCTGTTTCTCCAGATTTAGCTGCTCCATTTATCAGTCCCGCCCTGGTGGCTACATCATGAAAAGGAGTATTATTTCCGTAAGTATCAAAAAAGGAATCTAGTGATAAAGCTACCAGCTTATCTTCCTCTTTAAGATTTTTAAGTTTTTCATTCACAGAATTAAGTTTATCATCCATCCATTTGATAAGTTCTTTTCCTTTTTCTATTTCGCCTACTATAGTAGCAATTTCTTCTATCATATTTTTTTGTTCATCAATGCTGTTAGGTGTAATATAAGCATATACCAATATATTTGCTTCTCTTAACTGACTGACAAGTTTTTCATCTGTCCAGTCTGCAACGAAGATGAAATCAGGTTCCAAAGCCAATAAAGATTCCAGTTTTGTACTTACTTTATTAGGAAAATCTTTTGCAAAGTCAACAATATTTGATAGCCCAGGGTCTTCCGAAAGATAGGTTATTCCTGCTATCCTGCTTTTATCAACAAGTGATACCAGCAGTTCATCGGTACACAATGTAAGTGATATTATTCTTTCGGGCTTTTTTTCTATAACCATCTCAAAACCTTTTGCATCTTTAACAGTCAAAGGATATATATCTTTTTCGATGTTTTTCCCAGAAGAGTTATTATCCTGAGAAGAAACATCCTCTTTTTGAGTATATATATTAGTTTTATCAGAATCTGAATTATTTTTTTTACTTATACATCCTGTAAATGAGGCAAAAATCATTAAAATAAGAACCAATAATGCGATGATCCTTTTCATTAGAATTCTCCTTTACCAAACAAGTTTGTTAACCAAATAAATGTAAAATTTATAATATTTTCAAATAAAATAATATTATAGTAATATAGACCTAAAATAAACACCTCTTGAAAACCTATCAAGAGGTGTTATTAGCAATATAAATTATTTTATAAAGCATAACATACACCTCCCCTATCACTCGTAGAGTTCTTGGTGCTAAATACAGGTAGGTCTTCTGGCTTTAGTATCATTATCCTTTCACCCTTCCCATCCTGATTAACCAGGACAGTGGCTTTTTGAAAGGACTCCTCTATTACAGCGGCGGGACCGCACAGGAATTTCACCTGTTTCCCTGAACCTGTATTCATATTCTTTCTGCTTTCTGTTTAGCACTAAGTCTATCATAGTACATTTTATTTTTCAATAATTAAATTTCCTGCGAGGAAACTTTTTCTTTGCGATATACATACTTATACTTCCCAATTGCATTTCAACATAGTAGAATTAAAAATGTGGTTTCGTAAATTTCTTATACTGTATTTGAGGAGATTTATAATGTACAGGAATATTATTGATATAAGCAGGAGCATAAATCAGGATACAATCCTATGGCCTGGAGATACAAAAGTTAACCTGGTGAGAGGTCTCTCAGTAAGGAAAGGTGATATATGTAATACATCCAATATTACCATGTCGCTTCATACAGGTACGCATATTGATGCACCTCTTCATTTTTTTGAAGGGGATAGAGATGTAAGTTCAATGGATCTTTCTCATTTTATTGGAACTGTAAAGATTTTTGAATTATTATCTGTGAGCTGCATTACTGAAGATGATGTCAGAGGTTTATTTATAAGTGAAGGAGATGCGGTTTTTTTCAAAACCAGCAATAGTAACATTCCAGAAGATGAACCTTTTCGTACCGATTATGTATACATGGATGAAAATGCTGCAAAATTTTTAGTGGATAAAAAAATAAGGACAGTTGGAATAGATTATTTATCAATTGAGAAATATGAAACAAAAGATTTTCCGGTGCATAAAATATTTCTTTCAAACAATATAGCTATTATTGAAGGTTTGATACTGAAAGATGTGGAACCAGGGCAATACCTGTATTGCTGTATGCCGTTAAAAATAGTTGGCGGGGAAGCATCTCCGGTAAGAGCAGTATTGGCGCACTACTAAAATATATCTTTACCAATAAATACTTACTTTATCTATTAGAAATAAAAAATCCGAGAGATAATACAAAAACCCGTTAGCTATTGGAACTAACGGGTTTTTGCCTGGAGCTGGTGGACGGATTTGAACCCCCGACCTGCTGATTACAAGTCAGCTGCTCTACCTGCTGAGCTACACCAGCATTTAATTAATGTGTCTTGTTTCTCAACTGCTTCATTATAATAGCACGGTATATAATAAATTGTCAACTGTTTAATTAAAATTTATTTAAATTGTACTATTATAAATTTATGGAAATTTGGTGACCCATAGGGGACTCGAACCCCTGTTACCGCCGTGAAAGGGCGATGTCTTAACCGCTTGACCAATGGGCCACATTTCTCCAAACCGACAGAGATTATTTTAACTGCAGTTATGATAAAAGTCAAGTATAATTTTAAAGTTATTTATTAGCATTTTATTAGCATTAATGAATAATATACTTGAACTCCAAACTTTTCCCAATGATTTTGCTATATATATAGCAATACTGTGTTTGGGTTTATTATACCTATAAAGTGTTTTTATAGCCAAGATCCTTAAAAAGGTATAACTTAACTAATATATCAAGGTATAACACTAACCCCGTCAGGTATTACCAATATTGAAGCATTTTCACCGGCAATCTGTCTGGCTTTTTGCAAAGCTTGCTCCAGGGTGTAAGCGTGGAGCATATGCATGTCTGTTATGAGTTTTGGATCGCACTTATCGGTGACCATAATTACTGTAGCTTTCATAAGCACTCTTGCCAGGACCTGAGCCTCCCACTGATCGGGGATGGTTTCTGCTTGAGAAATATTCATTATTTTCTCGTATACTTCATGAGGACCGGAGGATTCTGCAAGCCATTTATAGAAGGATTCTCCTCCATGGCCATCTTCACAAGCCGAAACCATAATTATTACACCGCCGGGTTTTACATGGGCTTCTGCAGCAGTCATGCCTTTTACAGCCTGATATATATTTTGATCAAGAGGATATCCACCGTTGGAAGTTATAACGATGTCCGCATCGAGAGGAGGTATTTTTGCATGATTTGTTACAAATTGGCAGCCTTTTTTATGGGCATCTTCCGGATGACCTGCGAAAGCTGCGATTATTTCCTTTTTATCGTTTATTACAACATTCAGGATAAATGCCAGTCCTGCTGTTTCAGCAGCATAAATCATATCTTTATGGATTGGATTATTGTCAATTATTCCGGCTCTGGCTTTGGGATCAGAGATGAATTTGGAGCAATGATTTGCCCATACTGTTTTTTCAGAGGCAATACCCGGAAGTATGCTTTTCCTTCCCCCTGAAAACCCTGCAAAAAAGTGAGGTTCAATAAAACCTTCAGATATTAGCAGATCGCACCAATCTATAAGGGAATTCAGCCAGAGTTCTCCTCCTGAAGGAAGAATTCCTTTGAACACCATATTGTCGTCATCTCTGCTGTCATGGTTAATAAAATCCTCTGTTTCAACCAGATCTTTCCCGTATTTCTGCACCATCTCTTCATAAGTTGAAGCCCTGTGACAGCCTGTTGCTATGAGAATTTTAATTTCAGCTTGAGGATTACCTTTTCTTATGTGTTTCAATAAGATTGGAAGAGTTATAGCACTAGGAACAGGACGGGTATGGTCACTGGTTATTATGAGTATTTTATTAGCTTTTCCGGCCATTTCTTCCAGCTTGGGAGAATTAATAGGATTTTCAAGTGCTTTTTCAACAATTTCTTCTTGGGAGCAGTCTGGTGATTGTTTATGAAGGTCAGATTCAAGTATGCCTTTCAGGAATCTTTCATCTATGCTGGTTTCTATATAACTTTTGGAATAAGGAATTTTCAGGGTGATCATATTCAGTTCTCCTTATCAAATAGATTAGTACTATTTCCCGTATTTTTATTTTTTCAATATTCAAGTCAGAATTATAATATTACTTACGATTATAACAAATATTATTTTTATTATAAAGTGGAATTCTTTATGTTACTTTTAGGATTATTATTTATTTTTATTCAGGTATAGAAGAGGATTAGAAGGTATTTTCCTTGTCTTGAAGTTTAATTTGGAAAGAAAAAGTATTAAGAGATTTAAAAATAATAGTTGACAAAAGGGATGGTTTCATTGTAATATAGGTATTGCGATTTGGAAAACGAATATGGAGGGGTTCCCGAGTGGCCAAAGGGGGCAGACTGTAAATCTGTTGTCATCGACTTCGGTGGTTCAAATCCACCCCCCTCCACCAAACCTTATATAAAGACCCTTGATACTAAAGGGTCTTTAATACTTTTCAGTTTTTGAAAATTCATTCAAATTCATCGTAGCAAACTTGCTTCGCCCGGGGATTCAGTAGGGGTCTTGCAATCCCCCACTGAACAAGGTTGTTATTATAATTTGCATCAATTCAGCTCCCGCTTATAGAAGCGAGAGATTTCTTGATGCCTGGTTAAAAAATCTTCTAGAGTTATATAAATTCCCTATCATTGCATTATAATATAATTAATATAATTTACATGAAAGACAATTTTAACAGGAGGAACAGTTCTGATAACGCATAGCACGAATTTGGATAATTTAGTAAAAGAGCTTGGCACAGATATAAAAAATGGTTTAAGTAATCAACAAGTTATTGAGAAAAAAGAAAAATACGGGGAAAACAAACTCCGGGAAAGAAAGAAAAAGACTAATTTACAGCGTTTCTTTGAACAGTTTAATGATGTGATGATTATCATATTATTAATTGCTGCTGTTGTATCTTTTGTCATTGCAATTGTAGAAGGAAATCCAAGTGAATTTTTAGAACCTGTCCTTATCTTATTAATTGTAGTGTTAAATGCAATTATGGGAGTGCTCCAGGAAAGCAAGGCTGAAAAAGCATTGGAGGCACTTAAAAATCTGTCGGCTCCTCATGCAAGAGTTATAAGGGAAGGCAAAGAACAAATAATTGATGCTGCAGAACTGGTCCCAGGGGATATAATACGTCTTGAAGCAGGAGATTTTGTACCTGCCGATGCCCGACTTATCCATTCAGTAAATCTGAAATCCGAAGAATCAGCGCTTACCGGGGAATCGGTTCCGTCGGAAAAAGATGCCAGTGCTATAATTGAAGAAAATGTTCCAATAGGAGACAGGACAAACATGGTTTTCTCAGGTTGCAGTATTACATACGGAACGGCAGTTGCTGTTGTAACTGCAACAGGTATGAATACTGAAATGGGCAAGATCGCAAATCTTCTTGAAAGTGAAGAGGATGATCAGACCCCTCTCCAGAAAAAACTAGCAGCCCTTGGGAAATACCTTGGCATGGTGGCACTCGCAGCTTGTGCCATAGTATTTGCTGTTGGCCTGGCAGGAGGTATACCTGTTATTGAAATATTTATGACATCTGTATCTTTAGCTGTCTCTGCCATACCTGAAGGTCTTCCAGCCATTGTTACCATTGTATTGTCAATTGGCGTACAGCGTATGGTAAAGAAAAATGCAATTATACGCCGGCTTCCGGCAGTTGAAACATTAGGAAGCGCTACTGTAATTTGCTCTGATAAAACAGGAACTTTAACACAGAACCGCATGACATTAGTAAAAGCTTATGTGGACGGATCTGAGGGCCCTGAAGATATAAATGAGAATAATACGCCTGGTGTTAAGAAACTTCTTATGTATGGAACTTTATGCTGTGATGGTTCGGTTATTATTGAGAATGGTAAGGAACAGCATATAGGTGATCCTACGGAAACTTCAATAATAATGGCAGCCTATAAAAATGGAATGAAAAAAGATGACCTGATTAAACATTATCCCCGTATAGGAGAAATACCTTTTGATTCCGACCGTAAACTAATGACAACCATTAATAAAATTGATGGGAAAAATATTGTAATAGTAAAAGGAGCCTTCGATGTACTGTCATCTAAATGTATTGGCGGTGATATTAAAACTGCTGAAAAGGTAAATGAAGAAATGAGCAGAAATGCTCTTAGAGTTTTGGCAATTGGTTATAAGGAGATAGAGAATGTACCCGATAATTTAAATCCTGAAGTTATAGAAAATGATCTTATATTTGCCGGCCTTGTAGGTATGATCGACCCACCCCGTCCGGAGGCAAGGGAAGCCGTCAAAGTGTGCCGCAGGGCAGGGATTAAGCCTGTTATGATAACGGGTGACCATGTTATTACTGCATCGGCAATTGCAAAGGATTTGGGTATTCTGCTTAAAGGGGATGAAGCAATAACCGGTGTGGAACTTGATGCCATGACAGATGAAGAACTTGAAAGGCGAATTAGGAATATATCTGTATATGCCCGTGTTTCACCGGAAAACAAAATAAGGATTGTCCGTGCATGGCAGAAAAAGGGTGAGGTTGTTTCCATGACCGGTGACGGGGTCAACGATGCACCTGCTCTTAAAGCTGCTGATATAGGATGTGCCATGGGCATTACCGGGACCGATGTGGCAAAGGGTGCGGCAGACATGACTCTGACCGACGATAATTTCGCAACCATAGTAGATGCGGTAAGAGAAGGACGGGGAATATATGCAAACATAAAGAAAGTAATAGGTTTTTTACTAGGAACTAATATTGGTGAATTATTGACTGTATTTCTGGCTATGGTTCTTTGGAAGAAAACTCCTCTTATTTCAATACAACTGTTATGGGTTAATCTTGTTACTGATAGCATGCCTGCTATTGCACTAGGTATGGAAGATGTGGAAGATGACATTATGGACCAGAAACCCAAGCCAAAAAACGAAGGCATATTTGCTGGTGGCCTTGGGTTCCGTGTTGTACTACAGGGATTTATGTTTGCCATAATCACGCTGATAGGTTTCCGTATTGGAATGAATGCAGCTGGAAATCTTTCAGGGGGTCAAACCATGGCATTTCTAATTCTTTCTTTTTCACAGGTTGTTCAGGCATTTAATATGCGTTCAGAACATTCATTATTTAAAATTGGCTTTTTCAGCAACCGAAATCTAAATAAAGCAGCCCTGATTTCAACTGTACTTATAGCTTTAGTACTGTTTACCCCACTTTCTTTAGCATTTGAGCTTGTAGCTTTACCATATGTCTTATATCTTGTTGGCTTAGGGTTGTCGCTTGTTCCACTGCTTATTATGGAGCTATTCAAGCTTGCTGGAAGAACAAGGCATAAAAATAGATAAATTATCGAAAAATTATTTTTCTATATAAAATAAAATTCCATAATACTATCATTCCCATTACTAATACTTTTGAAATAAGTGGAGATATATTTAATACTTCTGAAAGTATAAACATAATCGCAGTAGCGGCAAAAAGGTTGAATACGAACAGTAAGCCATACCTAAAAAGCTGTACCCGTATATCATTTTTTGATTTAAAAGACCAGAACCTGTTTACCAGGAAATTAAACCAGAATACTATAAAGTAAACTGATATATGGGAGATAATATACCATAAACCAATAACTTTATATAGCACTATGAAAAGAATATATTCCATGGAAAAAGATGCAAGACCGGTTATTAAATATCTGACTAGCTGGTTTATTGGTTCACTTTTCATTAAGTTTTTCATACTCACCATCAGTATTATTAAATTTTTCTTCCAGTAAAGCCAAGTGCTGAGCCAGTCTTGTAATTTTTTCCGATTGTTTTGAAATAACTGTGGTTATATGTAGGTTGTATATTAGTAAGTAAATCAAACCAAAAAGGAATAGGAGGGACGGTGGATTTTTTATATCAAGCCATTTGGCAAGTATTTCAATAAAAACAGGGGATATTGACAAAACCAGCACGATAATACTCATGAAAATCCATAATAAAGAATACCGTTCCTGCAACTTGTTTTTTCTTACCAATTCGACAACTATAATTAGAAACGCAATACTGAAAAAAATTGATAATGAGTAGACATTTATTAACATTCAAGGTACTCCTCCTTACTTTACTTTTCAGCTGATCTTACTGCTCCTATCAGAAGGGACAGGCTGACTTTAATCATGTAATAAACCGACCTTATAGGAGTGATAGATGACTTGCCTGTGTTTCTTACTTTCATTTCAACAGGGATCTCCATTATTTTGTATTTTTTCCTGAAAAGTTTTACCAGGACATCTACTTCAGGATAGTCAATAGGATAGTTTTTTGAAAAATAGCATATGACTTTTCTGTTTACCGCCCTGTATCCTGATGTAGGGTCTTTTATTTTGTTGCCGGTAAGCAGATAAATTAAATTTGAAAAAAATATCATACCCACTCTTCTCAGAACTGATGACTTGTAGGAGGTCTTGCATATATATCTGGAGCCGATGCACATATCTGCAAGGCCATTTGCCACAGGTTCTATAAGTTTTGTTATATATCCCGGGTCATGCTGTCCGTCAGCGTCCACCTGAACAGCAATATCATAATTGTTTCGCAGGGCATATAAGAATCCTGTTTGCATTGCGCCGCCTATACCAAGGTTAAAGGGAAGGTCTATTACTTTAGCACCGGCATGGATGGCAGCATTAAGGGTATTATCTTTTGAACCGTCGTTTATTACAAGCACTGTTGATTGAGGTATGTTTTTTTTCACACTTTTAATAACCTCAGTAATGGATCGCTCTTCATTATATGCCGGCACAATTACCAGTATGTTCAAACACTGTACCTCCTGCATTTCTCATAAATTTATTTTGATGAAAGTATGTATCATATCCAAATTTAGGATATTTCAGGGACATTATATCATATTTTTCCACATTTATTTATATAATATTAGTCTGTGAAATATTATCGTTGTATAAACCGAAAGTTTTCATCAGACACATAAAAAGTTCATAAAAATTCAGAGTGGATTGCCAATGTTCATATACCCGAAATCAATTATGTAAATTATGAAATTTGTTTCCAGGAATCAAAAAACATATAGGACACATACTAAATAATGATTTCAGTATGTATTTTAAATGCAGGTAAAGGACAGCAATGATAAAATATGAAATTTCGGATGCTAATATTTGTTACTTGTATTATTATATCAGCGTTATTATTTGCAGATGGGCTTAGCATACTAAGCACTATTGGAAATAACAAGGCTAATCTTCTTTCAGATAATGGAAACTATAGCTTAATCCGGCATCAGGAAAATAAACGCTATGGAGATCCTGGCCTTAATTTGCCCAATCAAGGAGAATCAGGTAATCAAAAAGAGACAGAGACCGAAAAGGTATCGGATGAAGATAGTTTAGAGTCTGAGAATGAAGAATTTGCCAGATACTCAGAAAGTAAAATTGTTAATTTGCTAATTTTAGGTTTAGATGAAGAAGAAACCAGAACAGATGTAATACTATTCCTGAACTATAATATGAATGAGGGAAAATTAAATATTTTGTCCATTCCCAGAGATACCAAAGTATATATAAAAGGAAAAGCTGAAAAGATTAATGCTTTATATGCTTTTGGAGGAGTTCCTTTAATTAGCGCGACGATAAGGAAGATTACAGGATTATCTGCAGACTATTATATAAAATTAAACTTTAAGGGTTTTAGAAAGATAATAGATACTTTAGGGGGTGTGGAGTTTGATGTTCCAATTAATATGCACTATGATGACCCGGTCCAGAATCTCCATATTCACTTAAACAAAGGAAGACAATTGTTGAATGGAAAACAGGCTGAGGGTCTGGTCAGGTTCAGAAAGGGAAATAATGGAACTTCAGGATATGAAGATGGGGATATAGGAAGAATAAAAGTACAGCAGGAATTTGTAAAAGCTCTTATAAAACAAAAACTTAAGTTCAAATATATATCCAAAGCTGATGAAATCTTTACAATCTTAAAAGAATATATGAAAACTAATATTGAACTATCCGATGTTAGATATTATCTTAAGGGTATTAAAAACTTTGACTATGAAAAAATAAGCTCCTACACCCTTCCTGGTGATTCTGTGTTCCAAAACAAGTTATGGTACTTTATATATGATAAAGAAAAAACTCAACAACTTATTAATGAGAATTTTTATCTGGAACATGTACAATCCATTCAATAAAATATACAAAATATCTGGTAAAAGGGAAAAACAAAAGTGCACTTAAAATATTAAATATTGTATGGGCATTGGCTACCAGGTGAGTACTGTCCTGACCGATAAAATTGGTAATGTACTCAACTAGCCTGGTGAAAGGTGAAATAAAAATAAGTGCAATGATAGAACCGATTATATTATAAATTGTGTGAGCCCATGCAGTCTGCCTGGCAGGAAGACTGGTGCCTATACTCGCAATTTGTGCGCTTATGCAGGTACCAATATTATCTCCCAGGGTAAGCCCAATAGCTCCTTCGAGTCCTATTATGCCTCCATTGAATAGCACTATGGTTAAACCTACAGTAGCACTGCTACTTTGAACAAGCATAGTAGCAATCATACCGACTATTAAACCTATATACGGATTACATCCATATTTACTGAAAATGTTAAAAATTACAGGATTTTTTTTCAATATAGGCACGCCTGAATGCAGTATGTTTATTCCAAGAAAAAGCAAGCCAAGACCGGTGATAGTTATGCCGATATTTCTTATATTCTTTTTCCTTGATATAGCTCTGATAACCAATCCTGTAATTAATACAGGCAGTGCATACTTTGTTAGATTAATGGACATAAGTTGTGCAGTTATTGTGGTTCCGATATTAGCGCCGTAAATTATTCCCATTGCCTGATAGAGGCTCATTAAGCCTGCATTTACAAGACTTACTGTAATAACGGTGACTGCAGCGCTGCTTTGAACCAAGGCCGTGATTATTGTACCGGCAATGAAGGAAGTAATGATGTTTCCGGTATATTTCTCCAGTATTTTTTTCAATAAGCCGGTATTAGCTCTTTCTAGGCCGCAAGTTATTTGATTCAATCCGAATATCAGGCAAATTGTTCCTGCAAAAAAATTATATAATATAATAAACAGGGTTTTCATCTACACCTCGCAATTAGTTGGATAATTGCATCTACATAAATAATAATTGCGAGGCTTGTCAGAATAGAACCAATTTATATTAAAAGAACGTTAAAATATCTGATTTCCCTTTGTTGCCTGGGAATTTTATCTAGGCTATAATATATACATTATTAATATTTAGAAATGCTGACACTGGGAAAGGTTGGGTGTGATAAATGGGGGAAAACCATCTGAGACATTACCTGAACGCAAAAAGGATGGCTGCAAAAGCATATAATGCCAGCATATCCAGAGGTAAATCAGGTTATCTGCCTTTTTTGGAAGGCCTGCTGAAAAATACTGATATAGTTTCGGAAGTAGATCTTGGAATAGTGGATATACCTCTCAGAAAAGTCATTGGTACCTATACTTATACCAGAAGTGTTTCCTTTGCTCCCAACTTTATGCCTTTAATGAATGATAATACTGAGTTTGCCCAGAAATGGATGAACTTGTGCGCTATTCACGAAAAAGAAGGGCTAAGAGACCCTATAATAGTTTATGAATATCTGAACTGGTTTTATGTTGTTGAAGGGAACAAAAGAGTCAGCATTTTGAAATATTTTGGTGTTCACTCTTTCCCGGCAAAGATAACACGCTTGGTCCCAAAGAGGGATGAAAATAATACTGATATAGTAATCTACTATGAGTTTATGGATTTCTATAAAAAAACAGGTATTAACACTATCTGGTTCTCAAAAAAAGGAAGCTTTGCCAGCCTTCTCAAATATATTGAAGAATTTGACCCGAAAGATAAAATAATTATTTCAGGAAACAAGTACAGGTATTTTACAAATTCGGTCTATCTTCCATTCAGGAAAGCTTATCATGAGGTAGGTGGCGGAAGACTGCCAATTACCACAGGAGATGCTTTTTTAGAATACGTAAAACTATATGGATTGCCTGTTAATATAACAGAGCAGGAACTTAAACAAACACTTAGAAATTTATTGATTGAACTTGAGCATATGGCCGGTTTTGAAGAAATCAACGTGCTTACAACTCCTCCGGAGGAACATGAACCTTCCATTTTTTCTGCCATAGCTACATTGATAAAGCCCAAAAAGGTCTTAAGAATTGCTTTTGCCTATGCAAAAACCATAGAGGATTCCAACTGGACTAATTCTCATGAATGGGGAAGGCGTCATGTAGAAAATATCATGAAAGATTCTATTTCAACTTCATATATCGAAAATGTGCCGGAAGGATTATCGGCTTACAATTCTATAAAAATGCTTGCCGAAGAAGGAAATGACATTATATTCGCAACCAGCCCTACGTTTATAAATGCCACATTGAAAGCTGCCCTTGAATATCCAGATATCAGATTTTTTAATTGTACCCAGACAAAATCATATAAGCATGTCCAAACCTACTTTGGAAGGATATATGAACCTAGATTTCTGACAGGATTGGTTGCCGGTGCGGTCACGCGGAAAGATATAATCGGATATGTGGGGACTCACCCCATCTGTGAGGTAATCAGCGGCATTAATGCTTTTGCTCTCGGAGCAAGAATGGTAAATCCCAGAGTGAAAGTTATAGTAGAATGGACCAATGAATGGGATTCTCCTGAAAAATCCAGGGAGGCCAGCTGCAGACTGGTCAATAAGGGCGCGGACATAATAAGCCATCATAATGCCCTTGGGAAAAAAGAATATGGTGTATTTTCGGCAATCTGCAAAGGAGAAGATGAAAACAGTCTCATAACCAGGAACCTTGCTACACACTTGTGGAACTGGGGTGTGTTTTATGAAAGAATAATTTCTGGAATATTAAATGACACATGGAAAAGTACCGCAGATGCTTTTGGAGCCGGTTCACGGCTTATTAATTACTGGTGGGGCATGGATTCAGGTATTGTGGATGTTTTTTATTCCAAAAGGCATGTACCCAGGGAAACCCAAAAATTACTGCTGATTTTCAAGAAAATGATAGAGAATAATTCTTTTCATCCCTTTACCGGGCCTATTTATGACCAGAATGGCAAGTTGAGAATAAAACATGATGAAATTGCTAGCCACGATGATATTCTTTCAATGAACTGGTTTGTGGATGTTGTGGAAACTACCATGCCAAAGATTGGAAAAAGAAATATTGATCTTGAAACTTACGTTCCGATAGTGGAAGAATAAATATCAAAGTAGTTGAAAACTAAATATCTAATAAGTAATAGCCATAGCTATTGACAATGGTTGTATTATTATACCGGACTATCCTGTTATGGCGGCCATAGTTGAGATGCTGATGCCCGTGAAAAAAATATTTGGGAGAGTACTTTATTATTAAATCTTTGAATACTTTAAACCCTTGATGGCATATGTCGTCTCCGTCATTTATACTAAAAGCAGGAGCATGTGTTACCAGGATGTCAAAACCTTTATTGCGCATAATTTTATACTTCAGTTTTGTAACTCTTTTTTTCATTGCTTTTTCCGTGTACTGAAAAGGGCCACGATTATAGCATTGGGTTCCTCCTAACCCGATGATTCTCAGACCATTAAAAATCACAAATTTTCCGTCAATGCAGGTACATCCTCCAGGAGGATTTGTTAAGTAACTTGAATCGTGATTTCCATGAACATAGAACAAAGGTGCGTTGATCATTGTTACTAGAAAAGAAAGATATTCGGCCTTCAGATCACCGCAGGATATTATAAGATCCACTCCATTAAACCGTTCTTTATCAAAATAATCCCATATATAAGATACTTCCTTATCAGCTACCAATAAAATTCTCATTATTCTCCTTTATTAGACAAAACATATTCTTATTATTTTACAGGTATAAACCTTATTATACTTTATAGTAATTATTTAAACAAGATGACTATTAACTGTTAACAGTTTGCGCTTGAAAAAATGGGGTAATTATAATAAAGTATTACTATGAAAAAAATGATAAAGGGAGGCGATAATCTTATGACCGATATAGTTAAAAATGAAATACATGAGGACAAAATTATTATAGCAGATGAAGTTTTATCAACCATAGCAGGAGTATCTGCAACCAGTGTTAAAGGAGTTACTTCACTTAGTGGAGGATTAGTGGACGGAATTGCAGGTATACTGGGCAGAAAAAACCTTGGGAAGGGCGTAAAGGTTGAAAGCAACGACAAAGAGGTAATTATAGAGATAGCATTGATTGTTGAATACGGATGTAAGATACATGTTGTCGCAAGAGAGGTCCAGAATGTTGTAAGATCAACTATTGAAGATATGACAGGCATGAGAGTAGCGGAAGTTGATGTCAACGTAGTTGGTATAAGCATGGATAAGGATTCAAAAAAGCTGGAGGCAAGCAATACTGAAAATGAATAATAAGGTACATATATTTATTTGATGATATTTGTATGGGAGGGTTATATACGGGTACCTACAGAAGTATTCTTGCTTCCTTAAAAAACAGCTGGGAGAACGACAGAACAAGATTGCTGTTCATAATAGACGGTGTTTTTATAAATGCTGCGGCTGTCCTGACTGCAGGAATCTTTCTTTCAGGTTATATAATCCTGTTGGGAGGTTCAGATTTTCTTGTAGGAGTGGTTAAAAATTCAGCAATATGGGCATCTATAGTAGCATTTTTCTCTTTTTTAATATATGAGCGTTTGGAAAAGAGAAAAAAGCTATTATTGTGCCTGCATGGTATTTCAAGATTTTTACTTGGTTCGGTTGTTTTTTTTCCTTTATTTATAAACAATAATAAAATTAATTTAATATTAGTATCTAGTTGTGTAATAATAGGGAATATAACCTGGGCTATTTATTCAGTGGGCTTCTCTGTGTGGCTTATGAACTCTGTCCCTAAAGAATCCAGGAGTAATTTTGTCTACCAGAGAATGTTCTGGTTAAGAATTTCTTTTACTATTGTTACACTGGTTATGGGAAAGGTACTGGATTTATTTAATAAATCCTATGAAGGTTTTCTGTTTGTTTTTATCTCCAGTCTTATATTTTCTTTAGGTGATTTAATTGCTCTGGCTAATATTAAGGAAGCTCCCAATATTGTGAAAAAAGAAACCAAAATAAACAGTGAGATATTCCTTGAACCACTGAAGTCACATATTTATCGGGGGTTCCTTATTTTTGTTTTTTTATTTTACTGTTTCCTGAATATTTCAGGTTCTTTCAGTACTGTTTATTTTATAAGATACCTTGATCTTGACTACAGCATACTTTCTGCATTTGATGTTTCAGTATATGTTTTTATGATTATATCCATCAGATACTGGAGAAAGATTGAAAGCAAGCATGATGTGAAATTTGTGCTTAAAATATCATCCTATATCCTAATATTTGAGTTTGCTGTATATGCTTTTTTAAGAAAAGAATCAGCAATGTTGATATTCTTAGGTGCCATATTGTCCGGCATAGGAAACGGAGGGTTTAATATTGCAATTTTTACTTACCGGTATGACATAATGCCGGAAGACAACAGAACCTTGTACGAAGCCTGGTTTGGAGCAGTATATGGTATAAGCACTCTTGTGGCACCGGTTATAGGAAACTTTTTTATTAAGACTTTACCTGAAATAAGTATTTTTTCGCTGAAATTTAATAGTTTCCAGATAAATTATTTCATATCTTTTGCAATTAGTTTGTCTATTATATTTTTCTCCTTTAGTGGTCCGGGAAAATTAAGAGTGATGAAAGATATCAGAAGGGGCGCTTATGAAATATAAATTAATTTGCTGTGAAGTATTTATGAGAATAGTTTGTATGGAAATAGCTACAACATCTAATACAATTGATCCTGAATTTACCAAACTTGGCGCTCACGAAAATCCAGACAGTTTAAGGGATATAATTCAGGAGAAAATCGACAGTATACGTGAAGAAGATGGCTATGATGCTGTACTGCTAGGTTATGGTCTATGTGGAAATGCTGCACTGCGCCTGAAAGCAGGTTCTGTACCGCTTGTTATTCCCAGGGCACATGACTGTTGTACTATATTTCTTGGTTCAAAAGACAGATTTCTTGAACATTTTAAAGATAGATTGAGTGCTTCCTGGAGTTCGGCAGGTTATGCGGAACGTTCAACGGAATATCTGAGAGAAACAGATACCGGCAAATTTCTGGGATTAGACAGAAGTTATCAAGAACTGGTAGAACAGTATGGGGAAGATAATGCCCGATATATTTGGGATATCCTTCATCCTGAAAATTACCAAAAAGATGATCTTATATATATAAGAATTCCTGAGTTTGAAAGTCTGGGATATCTGGAAAAACTTAAAGAGAAAGCTTCCCAAGAAGGTAGAAATGTTCAGGTATTAGAAGGGGATACAAGATTAATAAAGAAGCTTATCAATGGCCAGTGGGATGAAGAAGAATTCTTGCTGGTCCCTCCTGGGAGAAGTATTGCTGCCGTATATGATCATAAAGAAATAATCTGTGTTGAATAATAATGTAATTATAACTTTTAATTAAGAGAGTTATAATAACTATAATATTGTCAAAATCAGTTGAAATATACCCAATAATAGTATATAATGGTAAATATTGTATGAGTTTAGCATTTGGGGTGGTTACGATGGAATTTATATTGGCTTCATCTTCTCCTCGAAGAGTCGAACTTTTGAAACAGATTGGCTTAAAATTTAAGATAATTCCTCCTGAGTTAGACGAAAGTATTAATCAGGATTCAGATCCAAAAGAGATTGTTATGGAATTATCCAAGAGGAAAGCTATGAATGTAGCAAGAAGAGTTACCGGAGAATCAATAATAATTAGTGCTGATACCATTGTGGTAAAGGATTCGGTAATGGGAAAGCCTGCAAATGAACAGGAAGCCTTTTCCATGCTTAAAGCATTGCAGAATTCCTGGCATGATGTTATTACCGGCATAACTCTCATAGATACCCGAAATTTTAATTCTATTACTTCATATGAAATAACCAGGGTAAAAATGAAGCCCCTTTCAGATGATACTATAATGTCATACATAAGAACCGGTGAACCATTCGATAAAGCCGGAGGTTACGGCATTCAAAGCCTGGGTGCCCTTCTGGTGGAAAAAATCGATGGCTGCTATTTTAACGTAGTTGGCCTGCCCTTGGCTAAACTTAATACAATGTTAGGAAATATGGGTATAAGGGTGTTGTAAATGGTTGATGTAAAAGGCAGACTAAGAATCAAGGATCTTCCTGCGAGTGAAAGACCTTATGAGAAACTGGAAAAGTTTGGCGCAGAAGTATTATCAAATGCCGAACTTTTGGCAATAATCATAAGAACCGGAAGTAAAAATGAAACATCTGTTGATCTTGCACAAAGAATACTAATGCAAGGTGAAGGGAAAAATGATTTAAAGTTTTTATATAATCTTAGTCCGGAGCAACTAATGAAAATCAAGGGTATTGGCAGAGTAAAAGCTTTGCAGATAAAGGCTTTGATTGAGTTTTCAAAAAGAATATCTTCCACTAATAGTTTTGCTGAAAAAACCGTTATAAAGTCACCTGAAGACGTAAAAATGCTTTTAATGGAAGAGATGAGATATTTAAAAAAAGAGATTTTTAAGGTTATACTCTTAAACACAAAGAACCATGTGATCAGACATGTTAATATTTCTGTAGGCAGTTTAAATGCAACCATAGTACATCCAAGGGAAGTTTTTAATGAAGCAGTGAAAGCTGCCTGCTCAGCAGTTATTCTTGTACACAATCATCCCAGCGGGGATCCTGAGCCAAGTATAGAAGATATTGAAACTACCAACAGACTTGTAAGTGCGGGCAATATTTTAGGAATAAACGTTTTGGATCATATTATTATTGGAAACGGAGAATATGTAAGTTTAAAAGAAAGAGGGAAAATATAATCGGTTAGGGAAAAAATTCCTTTTGATATATTTAATTTTTTAAAAATTATTTATTGAAGTAGCATTTGAAGTGTAGTAAAGTTTATGAATAGAGAGTGTTTTCTACTCTACAAATGATGTTTTCCCTTAATAATAGGAGGATAAAGTAATGAGTTTTTTTTCAAAAGATATTGGAATTGACTTAGGTACTGCAAACACTTTGGTGCATGTTAAAGGAAAAGGTGTGGTTATAAGAGAACCTTCGGTTGTTGCTATACACAAAAACACAGGAAAGATTCTTGCGGTAGGCGATGAAGCCAAGAACATGATTGGAAGAACTCCGGGAGACATTGTTGCAATCAGGCCGATGAAAGACGGGGTTATAGCTGATTTTAATGTTACTCAGGTGATGTTGCGCCATTTTATAACTTCAGCAATAAATAAGGGTTTATTTTCAAAACCTCGGGTTATAATTTGTGTACCTTCAGGTGTTACTGAAGTGGAGAAAAGGGCCGTGGTAGAGGCAGCAATTTCCTCAGGCTCTAAAGAAGCTTACCTTATTGAAGAACCGATGGCTGCTGCCATTGGAGCCGGCCTGCCTGTAGAGGAGCCATCCGGAAGCATGGTGGTGGATATAGGAGGAGGAACAAGCGAGGTAGCTGTAATATCCCTGGGTGGTATTGTTACAAGTAGATCTCTGAGGATTGCCGGTGACGAATTCGATGAATCTATTGTACATTATGTAAAAAAAGAATATAATTTGATGATAGGAGAAAGAACTGCTGAAAACATTAAAATTGCTATCGGGGCTGCATACCCAAGGCCAAAAGATCTGACAAAAGAAGTAAGAGGAAGAGATTTGATAACAGGGTTGCCAAAATATATAACCATTTCTACTTCAGAAATAATTGAAGCATTAAAAGAGCCTATCAATGCAATTGTGGATGCAATTAAATTTACATTGGAGAAAACTCCACCCGAGCTTGCGGCAGATATTATGGATAAAGGAATAATGCTTACCGGTGGAGGGGCTTTGTTAAGCGGTCTTGATAGATTGATCAGGGAAGAGACAGGAATGCCTGTAACCATAGCAGATCAACCTTTAGATTGTGTTGTAATGGGAACAGGAAGAGTCCTTGAAGAAATTGAAACATTAAAGAGGGTGCTGATTTCTCCTAAAAAGCTGAAGTAAAGAAGGGAGTCCCATCCTTTGCCACATTTTTTTAAGAAAAAGATATTCATTCTGACAATAATAACCATTATATTGATAGCTTTAATAATTGTTTCATACAATAATATCCAAAGTATGAACTGGCTTAACAATATTATTAGTGTTCCTCTTACGCCTATACAAAATGCATTTTCTTTTTTGGGGAAGAAAATTGAAGAAGGTATTACCTTTTTTAATGATGTGAAAGAAATCAGAAAAGAGAATGAGGAACTAAAAATATTGGTGGCAGAGCTTCAGCTGGAAAATAGAGAGCTTACAGGATACAGAGAAAAGGTCAATGAATTGAGGGAAGCCTTAAAACTGAAAGACCAATTTAATGATTATGATATTATCGGTGCAAATATTATAGCAAAGGATCCTGGAAACTGGTTTAATATTTTTAAGATTGATGTAGGCAAAAGGGATAATGTCACTGAGGACATGCCGGTAATTACTAGTGGAAAGAGCCTGGTAGGAAGAATAATGAGTGCTGATTTCACTTCCTCTAAAGTTATATCAATAATTGACGAGGACAGTGTAGTAAGTGCAAAGCTTGCCAAGCCGGGAGGAGGACACGTTATTATCAGAGGTGATGTGACTTTAAAGGATAAAGGGTATTGCCGTATGGATTATATACCTTTAGATGCAGATGTTGCGGTAGGTGACATCGTAGAAACTTCAGGCCTTGGAGGGATATACCCAAAAGGGATACTGATCGGAAGCGTCATAGAAGTAAAAAAGTCTGCCAGTGAATTAAGCAGGTATGCCATAGTAAAGCCGGAAGTAGACTTTAAAAAACTTGATGAAGTTTTTGTACTGATAAATAAGAATGTTAACGAGGCTGGTAATACTGATAATGAAAATTAGAATACCAGTTTATGTGGTTTGTATTTTAATTATTGCATCAATTCAGTCTACATTAGTAGACTATATCAAAATAAATAATGTAAAGCCAAACTTACTGCTGATTTTTATTATTTCCATAGCTTTGCTCAGGGGGAATATTGAAGGGGGAATAGTTGGTTTTTTTGCCGGACTTGTACAGGACATTTTATTCGGAAAAGTTTTAGGGTTCTATGCTTTAATTGGGCTTTATTTTGGGGTTGTAATAGGGATGTTGAATAAGCGGCTTTATCGTGACAATTATTTAGTTGTTACGTTTTTTACATTTACTTCCACGATAGTGTATGAATTACTTATTTATTTGTTTAATACTTTACTGCCCCTGGCACTTTCTTCCGGAGATTTTAGCTTTGAACTCCTTAACCCCCTTATGAATGTGACTTTAACTGAGACTTTATATAACAGCTTAATGTCTATTCCGATATATATATTAACTATGAAAATTGATAACAAGATAGAAATTGCTATCAAGAATTCAAGGAAGTTTTAATAGAGAGGGTCATAGTGAAAAAGTTTTTCAAGGACAGATTTGTAATAGTTGCGTTGTTTTTTTTAGCTTTTGGGATTGCTATTGTGTTTCAGTTAGTAAAAATACAGATTATTCATGGAGAAGAGTATGATAAGGCTTCACAGCGTAAAGTCCTTAAGGAGAGGACTATTTTGGCTTCCAGGGGTAATATTATGGATAGAAATGGCATCCCAGTGGCAGTGAACCGTCAGGGATTTACCATTCAAATTGTCAAAGCTGGTCTGAATACCGCCGAATTGAATGATATGGTACTTAGACTTGTTGATATTTTTGAAAAAAATAATGATAATTATAATAAAACCTTGAGGAAATATTTAACATTTAATCCGGTAACTTTTAATTCTCATTCATTAGAAACTATTAAAAACTGGCAGGAAAGAGTATTTGGAATTAAGGGTGAAGATTTTATTTCTTCACCGGAAGAATTTTTTAATTATCTTAGAGAAAAAGTATTTATAATAGATCCCAAGTATTCAGATGATGAAGCATACAAGATTATGACGATAAGATATGAAATTCTGGTAAATAACTGGTTTTATACAATTGGAAATCCTGTATCACTTGCAAAGGATGTAAGTATAAACACTATTGCTGAAGTGGAGGAAAGACACCACGAGTTTAAAGGTATAATAACAGGAACAGAGCCATTGAGAAAGTATCTTAATGCAGCTGATGCAGCACATGTCATAGGGTATGTAGGTTCTATAAATGCTGAACAATTAGAAAAATATAAAGCTGATGGATACGGACCAAATGATATTATTGGACAGACAGGTATAGAAGCTTATGCAGAAAAATATCTCAGAGGTAAAGATGGAATCAAAAGAGTAGAAGTTGATATGTCCGGAAGGCTGACAGAAGAGTTGAGCGGAGAACCAGCTATACCCGGAAAAGATATTGTTCTTACCATAGATATGAATTTGCAGAAAATTGCTATGGAATCTCTTAAAAGAAACATAGAAGAAATAAGAAACAGAGCAAAGAGCTCCTATGATAATAAAAACTTCGGAGATGCAAATGCAGGCGCTGCTGTTGCTATAGACGTGCATACAGGAGAAGTGCTTGTAATGGCAAGTTATCCTGGCTACGACCCTGCAGTTTTTCTTGAGGGTGCCAGCAACAAGAAAGCTCAGGAAGAAATTATAAGGCTTTTTAACGATAATAATAATCCTATGTTAAACAGGGCTATACAGGGTAAATATGCTCCCGGATCTACATTTAAACCCATAACTGCTATCGCAGGACTGGAAGAAGGGGTTATTACTCCGGATACCATAATTTATGATCGAGGAAGAACCACAATTGGAGGTATGGATTTTGTTTGCCTGGAGTACAGGTCGGGATTAGGTGCCCATGGGGCATTAAATGTTAAGAGGGCGCTGGAAACATCCTGTAATATATATTTCCACGAATTGGGCTATAGAGTAGGAATAGACGGAATAGTAAAATGGGCTGACTACTTTGGTCTTGGACGAAAGACAGGAATTGATTTGCTTGATGAAAACAAAGGAACTCTTGCATCCAGGGAATATAAGAAGGACGCCTTTAAGGAGGAATGGTGGAAAGCTGATACTGCACAAGCTGCCATAGGCCAGCTTTATAACGAATTCACTCCCATTCAGTTAGCAAGGTATATAAGCGCTGTAGCCAATGGAGGCAAACTGTATAAGCCCTATGTAATAAAGAAAATCCTGGATCATGAAGGTAATATAGTAAAGGAAACTGTTCCCGAGTACGAGCAGATTCCTATTAGTGAATCAACCATTAAAGCCATCAAAGAAGGTATGATAGCTGTTACTCAATCTATAGATGGTACTGCAAAGGAAGCTTTTAAAGACTTTCCTTTTGAAGTGGCCGGTAAAACTGGTACAGCAGAAACAGGTTATGAGAGTAAGCAGTCTTCAAACGCCCTGTTTGTATGCTATGCTCCTGCAGATGATCCTGAAATAGCCGTAGCCGTCGTTGTTGAAAAAGGTGTATGGGGTTCATATACCGCTCCTATTGCGAGGGATATAATAGAGGCTTATTTTGGATTGAATGACACAAATAAAAATGATGATAGTATAAAACCAGGCAAAGCATTATTTATAAGGTAAGAATATTAATTATTTTAGTATAAGTATTTATTTATAATGTTAAGAAACAAACTTTTATACCGGGGGTAATTCTGATGGGTGAAAGTAATATTACTTTTAAGGCAACTGTTAACGGATTACTGCTGATAATGAAGGAAGAAGATGAATTTACGTCTGTTTTGGAACAACTGGAGAGAAAACTTGACTCAGCAGGTAAATTTTTTAAGGGGGCTTCAATAAATGTTAGATACCGGGGAAAGAAGCTATCACCTGAAGAGGAAAAAATTATCTATAATCTTATGTTAGAAAAAACATGTGCAGAAATAAACAGCTTTGAAGAAGATCCGGAACAAAATACCGACTTGCAGGAAAATACCAATGAAACATTTCAGTTGGGTTCAAGCATAAGGACTATTTATTTTAAAGGAATAGATGAAGGTATTACAAAGTTTCATAGAGGTACTGTGCGTTCAGGTCAGCTGATAGCTTTTGAAGGAAACGTGGTAATAATCGGAGATGTTAATCCAGGTGGTGAAGTGGTGGCTACAGGTAATGTGGTGGTTATGGGCTCTTTGCGTGGAAGTGTACATGCAGGTGCTGACGGCAACAAGGATGCAATCGTTGTATCATTAAACCTTCAGCCATCACTTTTGAGAATTGCCGATGTTATCACGCGGCCACCGGACGAAAGCCATAATATTACTTCGTATGTACCTGAGATCGCTTATATAAAAGATAATCTGATTTATATAGACACTTTTTTACCTGGTATAAAGCCATAGCATATATATTCTGTTTGACAAAGTAAAAAAATAAAGTTATTCTTTTTACAAAGACCTTGGTAAATGGGGGGTATTTTAGTGGGGGAAGTAATCGTAATAACATCAGGAAAAGGCGGAGTTGGAAAGACAACGACAACGGCTAATATCGGCACCGCCCTGTCTTTGCTGAACAAAAAAGTAGTATTGGTGGATACAGATATAGGCCTTAGAAATCTGGATGTTGTAATGGGCTTGGAAAATAGGATAGTATATGATTTGGTTGATGTAATAGAAGGTACTTGCAGAGTTAAACAGGCACTTATTAAAGATAAGCGTTTTGATGGACTTTTCCTCCTTCCTGCAGCACAGACTAGGGATAAGAATGCAATAAACCCTAGGCAAATGATAAGACTTTGTGAAGAGCTAAAGAATGAATTTGATTATATTCTTGTAGATTGTCCTGCAGGTATTGAGCAAGGCTTTAAAAATGCCATAGCAGGTGCACAAAGAGCCATAGTTGTTACTACACCTGAAGTGTCGGCTGTAAGAGATGCAGATAGGATTATAGGACTTCTCGAAGCCCATGAATTAAGAAATCCCAGGCTCCTTGTCAATAGAGTAAGGCCAGATATGGTTAAACGGGGAGATATGATGTCTATTGATGATATAGTAGATATTTTAGCTGTTGATTTGATAGGAGTAGTACCCGATGATGAGAAAATAGTTATATCTACAAACAGAGGAGAACCTGCTGTTACAGACGAGAGATCTTTAGCTGGACAAGCTTTCAGGAATATTGCAAGAAGAATTAATGGTGAGGAAATACCTATAAGTGTATTTGAAAATGGGGATAATTTTTTTGTTAAGCTGAAGAAACTATTCGGCATAAAGACTACATAAAGGAGGAGATTTTATGCTGCTTGATTTGTTGAAATCACTTACCAAGGTTAAAACTTCATCCAAGGATGTTGCGAAAGAAAGATTAAAGCTTGTATTAGTACATGATAGAGCTAACGTGTCTCCTCAGTTTTTAGAAATGGTAAAAAGTGAGATTATAAAAGTTATTACCAATTACATAGATATAGATGAAAGCGCTCTTGATATTCAGATTACCAGGACTAAAAGCGATGATGGATGTAGTGTTGTGCCGGCTTTAATAGCAAATATCCCTATAAAAAATGTTAAAGGAAGCGGTAAGTAATAAATTCCGTAGGGATTGCGGAAGAGGTTTGACTAATGAATATAGCTTTACTTGCTCATGAAAGAAAAAAGGAATTATTGGTGAATTTTTGTATAGCTTACAAAACAATACTTCAAAACCATAACCTTTTTGCGACAGGAAATGTAGGCCAGGCTATTATGGAGGCAACAGGTCTTCATATTAATTTGGTTGCTGCAGGGACTATAGACGGCGAACAGCAGATAGCAGCCAGAGTAGCATATAATGAAATGGACCTTGTAATATGGTTCAGAGACGCACTTGCTATCCACGATAATGACACAAGAGAAGGTTCACTTATTCGTTTATGTGATATACATAGCATACCTTATGCAACTAATATCGCAACTGCAGAGTTGCTGATAAAGGGAGTTGAAAGAGGAGATCTTGCATGGAGAGAAATCATAGAAAAATAAATATCTATGTTTTCTCTTTTCTGTTTATTCTTATTTTTCTATTCTTTTTTTCATATTTATATTTCTATTCTTTTCTAATCTATTTTCAATAATTTTGTCCTTTCTGTAATAAATCCAATATTAATTAAATATAATCTAGTAAACTGACAAAAGAAAATATTAAGGATGTGAGTTTATGGATGATATTGTTGCCAGATATAAATACCCCCGTCATAGTACTTATTACAGGAGAAAAAGGAGAGCAACAAAGGCAGCTTATTCCACTGCGGAAAAAATAGCCAAGCAGGTAGCCTTGTCAGCACTTATACTTCTACTGGTTGTCATAATAAAAAGCATTGATACACCTGTGACAAATTTTATTACATCAAAAATAAACAATATACTATCAGCAGACATTGAATTTCAAAAGGTATTTGACTCAGTAGGCAACTTCTTTAAAAAACTTAATGAAGACCCTGAAAAGCTGGAAGATGATGCAATTAAAGAAGCAGTTTTAGGAAGCGGCTATCAGGAACAGTACAGTGCTGATAATGAGGTTTCAGAAATTGTTGAAAAGGATATTGAGACTATAATTAGTGATATCAAGAAACAGTATAGCTTTGCCGCTCCTCTCGAAGGTATACTGAGTTCCTCCTATGGTGAAAGAATAGACCCTTTTACAAGGCAACTGAAGCACCACTATGGAGTAGACATTGATGCAGGACAGGGTAGCAATATTAAAGCCGCCTTAGATGGTTTTGTGGTGGAAGCCAGGTCTAAAAAGGAATATGGAGATTATATCAAAATCGATCATGGGAATGGACTTTATACCATTTATGCTCATTGTTCAGAATTTATGGTAAATGAAGGACAGGAAGTAAAGCAGGGGCAGGTTATAGCGAAGGTTGGTGATAGAGGGCTGGATATTGGTTCTCATTTACATTTTGAGATATGGAAGGATGGAGAGCCATTAGATCCTTTGTGTTTCATAGACTTTCCATTAGAATAGAATCAAAAAATAAACAGCGTTTTCTGGAAATTAACTTGCTGATTTTTGTTACATTAATATTAGCCTCATTTTTAGAATATTTCGAGGAATATGCTTTAAGCTATTTTAGCATTATGCTACATGAAGGAGGCCATATAGTATCAGCAATACTTATGGGGAAAAGGGTATATGGCATAAAAATACTGCCTCTTGGCATTAATGCGTATATTGACGAAGGGGTATTAAGCAGCAGAGAAAAAATATTAATGTTGTTATCCGGACCTTTTGTCAATATCCTTTTGTTTTTAGGGCTATTTTTGTCTGCACAAATGTTCAGGCTCGATGTTGAAGATATAAAATTTTTATTGCTGATGAATGTAAGTCTTGCAGTATTTAATATGATTCCGGTTATACCACTTGACGGAGGAAGAATCTTGCGTGAATTAATTGCCGGCAAAACGGGTGTATTTTTTGCTGAGAATTTAATAAGAAAAAAAACATTTGTTATATCATTATTAATTATCTTTGCGGGAATTGTGCAAATAATCCTTAACCCTAAAAATATAAGCTTGTTAATCGCTGGTATTTATATATTTTTATTAATTATATCTGATAAATCGGAGGCAGCATTAATGAATGTAAAAAATATCATTTTTAGAAGAAGACGATTCCTCAATAAGGGTATATATCCTGCAAGGGGACTGGTAGCAGTCAGATCTACACGTCTTATTGAAGCTATGAAGAAAATGGATTATGACAGGTTTCATTTTGTTTATATACTCGATGATAATATGCGGTTGCTGAAAATATTAACAGAGCAGGAAGTTATTGATGGTATGCTGAAATATAATCCTGATATAACATTTGGAGATTTATTGGCTCTGGAATCATTTAAGTAGGTATTAGGTATTTTGATTAGGAAAATTTTTTCATCAGGTTGACAAAAAAGTTTATTTATTTGCTATATATATTGATGATAATTGTAGTATAATGTGAAATAAGTGAATTTTGTCTTATACTTTATACTATACAAGGGATGAAAATACATGCAGAAGATGAAGTTGATTATAGCAATAATCAGTGTAGTTCTAGTGCTGGTGTATGTTACTACTCTTTTTGTCGGATCATTGTTGCCGCTTATTAAAGGAGCAGGACTCCAAAAAGAGAAAGAAACATATAAAGAAACAAGACCTGATGATGAATATGATTCGGAAAAAAATTACGCCGGCCAAGAGGATGAAGAGAATGATATTGAAAAGGAGGAAGTAGAGCAAGCGGAAGAATACGGGAAAAGTGAAAATGTTCATCAAGATTCCGGTAATTCAAATACTGGTAGCAGTAATGAATCTCAGCAGGATCAAGATAATGAAAACCAGCCTGTTGAGCAAAAGCCTGAATTATCTGAAATACTTAATTTTGAAGAATTGGATAAATTGGATAACACTAAATATTCCTGGTGGATAAACCAGAATACCGAACATGTGACTCCTGGTATTCCTGAGGTAGCCAGAAAATTAATTGATAAGTATGATGGGATTTTTACTGGAGATACTACCCAGAAGCATATTTATCTGACTTTTGACGAGGGGTATGAAAATGGGTATACTTCAAAAATTTTGGATGTCTTAAAAGAAAATGATGTGAAGTCAATTTTCTTCGTGACAGGTTCATATATTGAAAAAAATCCTGACCTGATTAAAAGAATGTTGCAAGAGGGTCATAAGGTTGGAAATCATACGGTTAACCATCCTAGTCTTCCTGGAGTTGATAATTCAAGATTGGAAAAAGAACTGGCCGGTCTTGAAGAAAGATTCTTTGAATTATATGGAGAAAGATTTGAATATATGAGGCCTCCTATGGGAGAGTACAGTGAAAGAGTCCTTGCAGCTGCAAAACAGCTAGGTTACAAAACTGTATTCTGGAGCTTTGCCTATAAGGATTATGATGTGAATGATCAAAAAGGTCAGGAATATGCTTACAATAAGATTATGAGCAATTTGCACAACGGGGCTGTGCTTCTTTTACATGCAGTTTCCAAGGATAATGCAGAGGTTCTTGACAGACTGATTAAGGATATAAGAGCACAGGGCTATGAAATAAGGCCTTTTGACCTGTAGAGGATTTTGCAGGTAAACATTTGGGAAAGGTTGACTTAATGAGTTATTAAATATAAAATTAACTCAATAAACATGATATTTACTTCATTTAGCCAATATTCCATTAATTGATAATCCACTAAATAACATCAAGAGGTGTTGAAAATGTACAAGATTCTAAAAAAAGAGGTCTTAAATCCTTCAGTAAAGCTTATGGAAATTGAAGCTCCATTTGTGGCAAGAAAAGCAGAACCGGGACAATTTGTCATAATAAGAGTGAATGAAAAAGGGGAAAGAATTCCATTAACCATAGCTGATTTTGATAGGGATAAAGGGACTGTAACAATAATTTTTCAGGAGGTAGGAAAAACAACAGAGCTCCTTGGTTCATTGAATGAAGGGGACAGTATTTTGGATTTTGTCGGTCCTTTAGGTGTACCCTCTCATGTTGAGGAATATAGGAATAAAAAGGTAGCTGTTATTGGAGGCGGACTAGGTACTGCCATTGCATATCCCCAGGCCAAGAAACTATATAATAATAATGCGGAAGTTGATGTAATAATTGGATTCAGAAACAAGGACCTTATAATACTTGAAGATAAATTGAAGGAAATAAGCAATAGATTATTTGTTACCACTGATGATGGTTCAAACGGTAATAAGGGATTTGTTACCGATGTATTAAAAAGACTTCTTGAAGAAGGAAACAAATATGAACTTGTAATAGCAATAGGGCCCCTGGTAATGATGAAGGCAGTAAGCAACCTTACAAAACATTACGGTATTAAGACAATTGTAAGCATGAATCCTGTTATGATCGATGGTACCGGAATGTGTGGAGGATGCCGTGTTACTGTAGGCGGGAAAACAAAGTTTGCATGTGTTGATGGCCCCGATTTTGATGGCCATGAGGTAGATTTTGATGAAGCCATAAGAAGACAAGCTATGTATAAAAATGAAGAGATTAAGTCGCTGGAAATGCACAGATGCAGGATAAAGGAGGCTGATGTTAATGCCTAATATGTCGCTGAAAAAAGTAAATATGCCAGAACAGAAACCTGAAATCAGAAACAAGAATTTTTCAGAAGTGGCTTTGGGATATACAGAAGATATGGCAAGAGAGGAAGCTCAAAGATGCTTGCAATGCAAGCATAAACCATGTATATCAGGATGCCCTGTAAATGTAAAGATTCCCGAATTTATTAAGTTTATAGCGGAAGGTGATTTTGAACAAGCCTACCAAAAAATAAAAGAAACAAATAACTTACCTGCCATATGTGGAAGAGTTTGCCCCCAGGAAACACAGTGTGAGCTTCTGTGTGTCAGAGGAAAAAAAGGAGAGCCTGTTGGAATAGGCAGACTTGAGAGATTTGCCGCAGACTGGCATATGGAAAATATGAAAAATAATGAAGCTGAAATGGATAATATAGAAAAGAACGGGAAAAAGGTAGCAGTTATAGGATCAGGTCCTGCTGGGCTTACTTGTGCTGCAGACCTGGCAAAATTAGGTTATGATGTTACTATATTTGAAGCCTTCCATACTCCCGGAGGAGTCTTAATGTATGGCATCCCCGAGTTCAGGCTGCCTAAAGAACTTGTCCAGAAGGAAATTGATTATGTCAAGAATCTTGGGGTTGAAATAAAAACAAATATGGTAATAGGAAAAATATTTTCTCTGGATGAATTAATGCAGGAAGGCTATGAAGCAATTTTTATCGGTACAGGAGCAGGACTCCCTTCATTTATGAATATTCCAGGTGAAAATCTAAATGGAGTTTATTCAGCCAATGAGTTTTTGACCAGGGTTAATCTTATGAAAGCCTATAAGTTCCCTGAATATGATACTCCTGTAAAAATCGGAAAGAATGTTGCGGTTATAGGCGGAGGAAATGTAGCCATGGATGCGGCAAGAAGTGCAAAAAGGCTTGGAGCAGAAAATGTGTATATTGTATACAGGCGTTCTGAAGCTGAAATGCCGGCAAGACTTGAAGAAGTCCACCATGCAAAGGAGGAAGGCATTGAGTTTAAGCTTTTAACCAACCCCACAAGGATATTGGGTAATAAGGACGGTTTTGTAGAAGGTATTGAATGTATAGAAATGGAACTTGGAGAGCCTGATAGCTCAGGAAGAAGACGTCCTATGCCAAAACCAGGCTCAGAAAAAATAATTGAGGTAGATACAGTTATAATAGCAATCGGACAAACTCCCAATCCTTTGATAAAATCAACTACACCTGATCTTGATACCCATAAATGGGGAGGAATAATTGCAGATGAAGAGACAGGCGCTACCAGTAAAGCAGGGGTATTTGCCGGAGGAGATGCCGTAACAGGAGCGGCAACGGTAATACTTGCAATGGGGGCTGGTAAAAAGGCGGCTAAAGCAATAGATGAATATCTAAAAAGTAAGTAACTATGGATTATAGTAAATAATTGTAGATAATAGAAAATAATTACTGGCAAAGGTATATATTTATTGATAACGGTGGTGAATCATGTGTTTTCAGTACCATTGAAAGATATTATAGGGGAATTTCAGCTTATCAATCTAATGAATAACAAGCGTATTGACGAAATTTCGGTAACCACCGCTGACGTTAACAGGCCAGGTCTTGAATTTGTTGGTTATTTTGAACACTTTGATTCTTCCAGAGTGCAGATAATGGGGATGGCTGAGATTGCTTACCTTAATGAATTATCTTCTGAAAAAAGGTACAAGATATTAGATGACTATTTTAACCATGGGTTTCCCTGTGTTGTAATTGCCCGTGGGTTGAAAGCCCCTCCGGAGATGGAGGAAATATCAAAAAAATACGATATACCTGTCCTAGGCACATCAGACATTACCTCAAGGTTCTTAAGCGGTCTGATTAGGTATCTGAATCTTCACCTTGCCCCAAGAATAACCAAACATGGTGTATTGGTGGAAGTATATGGTGAAGGAATACTTATTCTTGGAGAAAGTGGAGTTGGTAAAAGCGAAACTGCTCTTGAATTAGTTAAGAGAGGTCATAGGCTTATTGCTGATGATGTAGTGGAAATAAGGAAAGTATCTGATAAAACTCTTTTAGGAGCAGCTCCTGACAGAATAAGACACTTCATTGAGATCAGAGGAGTGGGTATACTTGATGTAAAGAACCTTTACGGAGTAGGTTCTGTGAATATGTTGGAAACAATTAATCTGGTAATTCATTTAGAGCACTGGGACAGAGAGAAAAATTATGACAGGCTTGGCATTGATGATGAATATACTGAGATACTGGGAATTAAAATCCCTTCATTAATAATACCTGTAAGGCCGGGCAGAAATCTGGCCATTATTGTTGAAGTAGCTGCCATGAATAACCGGCAGAAAAAGATGGGTTATAATGCTGCAAAGGTATTAAATGAAAGAATAATGAGAGACATGAACAAGCACAAAGATTAGGAGGATATATTTTGAGACTGGTAGCCGACATTCATACACACACAATATCAAGCGGCCATGCGTACAGCACAATACAGGAGATGGCAGCGGGAGCAAAACAAAATGGTATGGAAATGATAGCCATAACAGATCATGGACCTAGTTTACCTGGAGCATCAGGAATTTTTCATTTTTCAAATATGAAGGTTATACCTGAATATATATATGGAATAAGGATAATAAAGGGAGTAGAAGCAAATATTATTAATAGTGACGGAGATGTGGACATTCCGGATCGCGTGCTAAGAAAAATGGAGTTTGTTTTAGCCAGTCTCCATGATGTGGTAATTGAACCTTTTTCAATGGATGAGAATACCAGGGCATTGATAAATGTACTGAAAAATCCCTTGATTGACGCGGTAGCTCATCCTGGAAATCCAAAATTTCAGGTTGATATAGAAAAGGTTGTAAAAGCTGCAAAAGAATATAATAAACTATTAGAGATAAACAACCAATCTTTCATTACCAGAAGAGGCAGCGAAGAGAACTGTATAAAATTCGCATTAAAATGCAAGGAATATGGTGTACGTGTTGTTTGTGGAAGTGATGCACATATTAGTTTTGAAGTAGGTATTTTTGACAAGGTTTATAAAATTCTGGAGAAAGCAGAGATGCCTGAAGAACTTGTTTTAAATACTTCAACAGATAAAATTGAAAATTACCTCTTAGAGAGAAAGAAAAGAATTGGTAAATAAGATCTGATGATTTAGATTTACTGAAAGGGAGCTGGTTATCTGGATAAAAACAGAATTTTTAAAGCTTTATCTGATATTGTTGGAAATGAAAATGTTATGCAGGATGAACCTTTAAAAAATCATACTTCCATGAAATGTGGAGGTCCGGCAGATTTTTTACTTACCCCTTGCAGTATTGAGAGTTTACGTGAAGTTATCGAATTTTGCAGCGCAGAGAATTTGCCTATATTTGTTATGGGAAATGGGACAAATCTTATTGTAAGGGATAAAGGAATAAGAGGAGTGGTAGTAAAGCTTTCTGAAAAATTTAGCCAATACACTGTTAAAGATAACATAATTGAAGCTGAGGCCGGTATTTTTGTTTCTAAATTAGCCAGAATAGCTCTGGAAAATGAACTCACAGGAATGGAATTTGCAGAAGGTATACCAGGTACCCTTGGTGGAGCAGTTACCATGAATGCAGGTGCTTATGGTGGTGAAATGTCAGATATAGTTATCAGGACCCACTACCTTGACAACCAGAACAATATTAATATCATAGAAGGCAAACAGCATAAATTTGGCAAGAGAACAAGTTTTATACAACAGGACGGAGGTATTGTCCTAAAGTCTGAAATTTTATTAAAAAAAGGGAATAAAGATGAAATAAAAACATTAATGGAATCATTCAAGAATCAAAGAAGAGAAAAGCAACCTCTGGAATTGCCAAGTGCAGGCAGCATTTTCAAAAGGCCGGAGGGTTTCTTTGCAGGGAAATTGATCCAGGATTGTGGCTTAAGAGGATATAGGATTGGAGGGGCTGAGGTTTCCTGTAAACATTGCGGGTTTATAGTGAATGCTGATAATGCTTCTTCTGCCGATATAATTAATTTAATAGAGTATATTCAGGAAAAGGTAAAAGAAAAATTTGGAGTTACACTTCAAACTGAAGTAAAAATTGTTGGAGAAGAGTGAGGAACGTGAATGTGAAATTTATTGTGATTACTGGGATTTCTGGAGCCGGAAAGAGTCTGGTCGCGAAATATTTGGAAGACTTAGGTTTCTTCTGCGTTGATAATCTTCCACCTTCACTTATTCCAAAATTTGCCGAAATCTGCTATCAGAGCAGGGGGAAAATGGACAAAATCGCCCTGGTGATTGATGTGCGTGGAGGTGAATTGTTAAATGACCTGTTTCCGGCATTGGATGAATTAAAAGCTGCAGGACTGTCATATAGTATTATATTTATGGAAGCCTCTGATAAGGTATTGGTAAAAAGATATAAAGAGAGCCGGCGTATGCACCCGCTGGCTACAGAAGGAAGGCTTATTAAGGGTATCAATGATGAACGCAAACTCCTGGAACCAATAAAAAAGAAGGCGGACCATATTATAGATACTTCAAATCTTACTCCAAGGCAGTTAAAGGAAGAAATTACCGGTATTATTGTAGAAGGAAAAGTTTTTAAGGGAATGATAATAAACATTATTTCCTTTGGCTTCAAATACGGTATACCCATAGAGTGTGACCTTGTTTTTGATGTCCGTTTTATACCAAATCCTTATTATATTAGTTCAATGAAAAACTTAACAGGGAAAAATGAAGCAGTAAAGGACTATGTATTCAAGTTTAATGAAACAACTGAATTTTTAAACAAATTATCGGACATGCTTGACTTTCTCATACCGAATTATATAAAAGAAGGAAAATCCCAGCTTGTTATTGGAATTGGTTGTACCGGAGGAAGACACAGATCAGTTGTAATTGCGGATACTCTTCAGGCAATTCTCTCTAAAAAAGAGTACACTGTTATTACTGATCACAGGGATATTAATAAAAGCAGTAAAGGAGCACTTTAATAAAGAATGAAGTATGGCTTGGCTGATTGGACAACCTTTGAAAGAGGAATAGAAAAAGAGTGGCTGCTTACTAATGGAATTGGCGGATTTGCATCTTCAACAATTATCTGTGCCAACACCAGGAGATATCATGGTTTACTGGTTGCCTCATTAAATCCTCCTGTACAAAGACATCTTATTTTATCGAAAATTGATGAAAGCGTTGAGATAGGTAATAATAAATATAATTTATATTCATTTAAAACTCCGGACTTTATCATGGATGGATACAAGTATCTGCAAAGAGTTGAGGTTAATAATATTCCTCATTTTTTTTATAATGTTGAAGATGTATTTATTGAAAAAATTATTTGTATGGTCTATGGGGAAAACACCACTGGAGTCTTATATCGTATAGTTAATGGATCAAGCAGAATAAAAATAAAGTTGGCACCCTTGGTTAACTTCAGGAATTATCACCATAATTCCAATAAATCACATATGAGCTTTAGTACACTTGCAGAAAGTGATTTCGTACTAATAAAGCCTGATAATTATGATATAAATATTCAAATATATTGCAATGCAGGTAAGTTTATTGATACAAAGGATAACTGGTTTATTAATATGGAATATCCTATTGAAAAAGAAAGGGGACTTCCTTGTACTGAAGACCATTATGTCCCGGGATTCTTTGAACTGGATATAGAACCCCGGGAAACAAGAGAAATATCCATAGTTGCTACAACAGAGATAAAACCTGCATATCTGTATATGCAGGATATTATATGTAATGAAGAAAAAAGGATAGGCAGATTACATAACATTTGCCGCTATAAAGATGAGTTTGCTTTAAAACTTGCAGAAGCTGCAGATAAATTTATAGTATACAGGAAGTCTACCAACGCTAAGACAATAATAGCCGGATACCCCTGGTTCACTGACTGGGGAAGAGATGCCATGATTGCATTGCCTGGCTTGACACTTCCAACCGGCAGGATAAATGATGCCAAAGAAATCCTATATACATTTTCAAAATATGAAAAGGACGGACTAATTCCAAATATGTTTCCCGATGAAGACCATGAGCCTTTGTACAACACGGTGGATGCATCTCTGTGGTATTTGGAGGCAATAAATAAATATCTGTCTTACACTGAAGATTATGAATTTGTATCAGAATATTTGTACAATAGCGCAAAAAGTATAGTAGAACATTATATTAAAGGTACACTTTATAATATAAAAATGGACGATGACGGGCTTATAACTGCCGGTGACAAGAATACACAGCTGACCTGGATGGATGCTAAGGTAGGAGATGTGGTTATTACCCCAAGATGTGGAAAAACTGTCGAAGTAAATGCCTTATGGTACAATGGGTTAAGGATATTGGATTTTCTCCAGAACAAGTTTGAAAAAACTACTGAAGGATACTATGGACAGCTTGCAGAAAAAGTAAAAGATTCATTTATTAAGACTTTCTGGAATGAAGAAGATCAATGCCTTTATGATTATGTGTCAGGCAATTACAAAAACACCGATATAAGGCCAAACCAGATATTTGCCGTGAGCCTTTCTTACCCTGTAATTCAAGGAGACCTAGCTGCAAAAATCATAGACAAAGTATTAAGGGAACTTTATACTCCATATGGTCTTAGAAGTTTATCTGTCAAGTCTTCTAATTATAAGGGTATATATACCGGAGATCAGTATAATAGGGATAGTGCCTATCATCAGGGAACAGTATGGACATGGCCTCTTGGCCATCTCATAAGTGCTTTCAGGAAAGTGTATGGAAAAAATGAAACTTATATGGAACTTGTCCATTATTTATTAAAACCTTTTGAAGAACATCTTAGAGATGGATGCGCAGGAAATATTTCAGAAATTTTTGACGGAGACCATCCCCATAGGCCAAAAGGATGCATTGCCCAGGCATGGAGTGTAGCCGAAATATTGAGGGTATACTATGAAGGGAGGTAAAAAAATTGTCTTTCTCATCTTCAATAAAAAATGAATTGTGTAGAATTGAAAGCCAGGAAAACTGCTGTTATGCTGCTGAATTGGCTGCAGTTGTTAAAATTAGCGGTGAAGTTAAGTCATATGGCAATGATAATTTTAAGATTAGAATAGTAACAGAAAATGCAGCTTTTGCCCGCAGGGTATATTCAATTGTGAAGATGCTTTTTGGCATTCATCCTGAGATCACAATAAGACGGAATAAAAAATTAAATAAGAAAATTTCCTATATATTGGTTATGATAGTAGGGAAAAGTGTTGAAGATTGGTCTCAAAATAATTGCTGTATGAGAGCATTTCTTAGAGGAGCTTTTCTGGGCGGAGGATCGGTAAGTGATCCTGAAAAAACATATCACCTGGAAATAACCTGCAAGAATCAGAAATTTGCCATTGAAGTGAAAGAAATTATGGAAAAATTTAGTTTAAGCCCGAAGATAATAAAAAGGAAATCCAACTATGTCACATATTTAAAAGAAGGTGAAAACATAGTTGATTTTCTTAATATTATTGGTGCTCACAATGCTCTGCTGAAAATGGAAAATATAAGAATAATGAAAGATATGAGAAACAGTATTAACCGGATAGTGAATTGTGAAACAGCTAATTTAGATAAGACTATAAATGCCTCATTAAGGCAGATTGAAAATATAAATTATATTAAAGATACCGTTGGACTGGATAATATTCCTGCTAGTCTGAAGGAAATTGCAGAATTAAGATTAGAATACAGTGAGGCCAGCCTTAAAGAACTTGGTGAAATGTTAACTCCCCCTATTGGAAAATCGGGAGTCAATCACAGACTACGCAAACTAGATAAAATTGCAGAAGATTTGAGAAACGGCAAGTATCTCTAAGTATTATTTTCCTTTTTGTCAGATTATGTTGATAAATTAATTATATTCTACAAAACCTTACATAATTCTATGAAGGGAAATTTTTCTTGTTGAAGAACTATATATAATATATTTATTTTTTTATTATGCATTAACATTAGTTGGTAAGGGAGAGGGTAATCTTGACAGTTAAATTTACCCGTAAAGGTGCTGTATTGATAGTTAAAGTATATGGTGAACTGGACCATCATACTGCAGAATATTTTAGACAGAAAATTGATTCTGAGATAGTTAAATCAACTACCAGGGATATCATATTTGATTTTTCCAAACTGGATTTTATGGACAGTTCAGGTATTGGTGTGTTGATGGGAAGATACAAAAACCTTATTCAGCTAAAGGGCAGGGCAGCTATAGTAAATCCAAACAAACAAATAAGGCGTATTCTAGAAATGTCAGGTATCCTAAAAATTATGAAGGCTTATAACACCAATGAAGAGGCTTTAGAAGAATTTAACATAGAGTAACTATTTATTATCCAGAGGGAGAGAATAATGATGCAGCCAATAAATGAAATGAAACTGGAATTCATAAGCAAGTCAAGTAATGAATCTTTTGCCAGGGTTGTTGCTGCGGCATTTGTGTCCCAGCTTGACCCTACCATTGAAGAGCTTTCTGATATAAAAACAGCTGTTTCTGAAGCAGTTACTAATGCTATAATACATGGATATGAAAATACAACAGGAATAATAAAGATGATTTGTAAATTATATCCAGATAGTGTTATAATATCAGTGATTGATGAAGGAAAAGGAATTGAAAATATAGAACTTGCAAGACAACCTTTATATACTTCTAAACCTGAACTAGAAAGATCAGGAATGGGATTTACAGTTATGGAGAGTTTTATGGATGAAGTAGAAGTAATATCCCAGCCTGGAAAAGGAACAACTGTAACTATGTATAAATCCTTTGGTACAAAAGACAAGGGTAATAAAAACAATACTTAGAGAGGTTCGTAGAAATATGAGTGAATATTCAGAAGCTGAAAAGGATACGAACAAAGCCATAAATAAAGATAAGGAAACAATTGAATTAATAAAAAGAGCAAAAGCCGGAGATAAGGAGGCTCAGGCCATCCTTGTTGAAAACAATATGGGATTGGTCTGGAGTATTGTCAGAAGATTTAATAACAGGGGATATGAAGCAGAAGATCTGTTTCAGATCGGATGCATAGGCCTTATAAAAGCAATTAAAAAGTTTGATTATTCCTTTGAAGTAAAGTTTTCTACATATGCAGTGCCTATGATTATAGGTGAAATTAAAAGATTCATCCGGGATGACGGAATGATAAAAGTCAGCCGTTCTTTAAAAGAAATATCAAATAAAGCAAGAATTACAAAAGAATTAATGAGCAAAGAATTAGGAAGGGAACCCACAATTGGTGAAATGTCAGAAAGAATGAATATCCCTCCTGAAGATATTGTAATGGCTTTAGAAGCAAGTTATACTCCCGAATCATTATATAACACCATCGGAGATGGAGACAATTCCCCATTAATGCTCATTGACAGGCTTAATAATGATGACAGTTCCAGTGAAACCGAGCTGATTGATAAAATTGCTATCAGGCAAATACTTGAATCCCTGAATTCAAGAGAAAGGCAGATAATATTTCTAAGATATTTTAAAGAGAAGACACAGGTTCAGATAGCGAAAATGCTTCAAATTTCTCAGGTGCAAGTTTCAAGGATCGAAAAGAAGATTCTTCAAGAAATAAAGAATAAAATCAATTCAAATTAGCCTGTCCTGAATATTTTCTTTTCATTTTCTAATAATAAATAATAAAAAATAACTTATAAATTTATTTTCAAACCATCTAATACTTATTGGAGTGCTTATCATATGCACATTGCCAGAATATATCTATTTTGATGGTATTTATGGTTTGTATTTGTATTAGAAAGAGAGGTGCGTAATTTGATCAGCATTTCCAGAAAACAAAGTATTGTCATAGCTTTTATAGCTATCATAATTTTAGCGTATATAGTGTGGGTTATTATATCAAAGCAGAATTTGGACAAGATACCTTCAAGAGGGGTCTTTGTATAGTAAATTCTTTTAGTATATATTTAGCGAAGCGTAAATTAATATCAAGTATAGATTAAGCAAAGAAACTTTTGAGGAGGATAATATGCAAAATATTATGACAAAAGATGAATATAGAAAATATTCTGAAAAGATGTCTCCCAAATCCAATACTTTGAGAAATATCACCAGGGCTTTTTTGGTTGGAGGGGTGATATGTTCAATAGGGCAGTTTTTTACTAATGTATATAAATCCAGAGGGTTTGGCCAGGCAGAAACAGCCAGTCTTACTTCCATGACCATGATATTTATAGCAATTTTACTTACTGCATTAAATGTTTATGATGAGATAGGAAAGTTTGGAGGAGCCGGGTCTACTGTTCCTATAACTGGATTTGCAAATTCTATAGTTTCACCTGCCATGGAATTTAAGACAGAAGGATATGTTATGGGATTAGGTGCAAAAATGTTTATAGTTGCGGGTCCGGTTCTTGTATATGGTATATCTGCTTCAATAGTTGCAGGAATTATATATTATTTGTTGCATACGTAAGAAACTTTGCTTTTTAAAAAAAGTATCTATATTGTAAAAGCAATACAAATAAAGCAATACTAATTATGAGTGTTTAACAGAAATAAGGGAGTGCGATATGGCAAATAAAAATAACGGGAAACAAACTATAAAATTTCAGTCACCTGTAAGCATTGTAGCATCGGCATCTATAGTGGGACCTAAAGAAGGGCAGGGTCCATTGAGGAGTTTTTTTGACAGCATAATAGATGACGAAATGTGGGGAGAGAAGAGCTGGGAAAAGGCTGAAAGTAAAATAATCAGGGAGACTTATTTAAAGCTGCTTAGTAAATCTGATAAACAACCGCAGGAAATTAACTATATTTTTTCCGGAGATTTATTGAATCAATGTATTGCAGCGAATTATGGCTTGAGAGACTCTGAAGTCCCCTTTTTCGGCTTATATGGCGCTTGTTCTACCATGGCGGAATCACTGATTTTGGGAGCTATGGCAGTTGACGGAGGTTTTGCGGATAATGTTATATGTATTACGTCAAGCCATTTTTGCTCTGCTGAAAAACAATTTAGGTTTCCTCTAGAATTAGGTACCCAAAGGCCTCCCACATCCCAGTGGACTGTTACAGGCAGCGGTGGACTATTGCTTTCAAATATGGGATCAGGGCCTTATATTACTTATGCCACTATCGGCAGAATGGTAGACATGGGAATAAAGGATGCTAATAATATGGGAGCAGCTATGGCACCTGCAGCAATAGATACAATTCAAACACATTTTAAGGATACAGGATTCGATGTGGATAGATATGACTTAATAATAACAGGAGATCTTGGTTTAGTAGGAAGTAATATTTGTAAGGATTTGCTAAAAGAGAAAGGTTTTGATATTGGCGAACGTCATAGGGATTGTGGCTTGATGATATTCGACCTGAAAAAACAGGATGTTCATGCGGGTGGAAGTGGCTGCGGATGTTCTGCTACTGTTTTGGCAAGTTACATTATGCATGAATTAAAGGAAGGAAACCTGAACAAAATACTTTTTGTAGCAACTGGAGCTCTTCATAGTACCACAAGTGTTCAACAAGGAGAATCAATACCTGGCATTGCACATGCGGTGAGTATTGAAAGAGAATTTGAATAATTGATTTTTTAGAGAGGATGTTATTATGCAGGAAACACTAATGACATATGTTAATGCTTTTTTAGTGGGTGGAATCATCTGCGCTATAGGACAGGTTCTTATAGATAAAACCAAGTTAACTCCGGCCAGAATCCTAGTGGCATTTGTAAGCATCGGTGTGATATTAACGGCAATGGGAATTTATCAGAAAATTGTAGATATTGGAGGGGCTGGAGCAACAATACCCTTGACCGGTTTCGGATACAGCCTTGCAAAAGGGGCTTTTCAAGAAGTAGATAAATATGGATTATTAGGAGCTTTTACTGGAGGATTAAGAGCTACTGCCGCAGGCGTGGCTGCCGCAATTTTTTTTGGATATCTGGCGTCAGTTGCTTTCAAACCAAAGGCAAAAAGATAAACATAGAAAGGGAAGCAAGGGGACAGTTTTTGGAGCAAGGGGACGGTTCTTCTGCTTCCGATTTGACGGAAGCAGAAGAACCGTCCCCTTGCTCCAAAGTAAAAAACATTGCTTTTTAATATGCCTTTTAGTATAATTAATGCTAATATTTTAGACTTGTGGGAGGAGTATTTGTGGAAAATAAGTTTGCCAAAATTGGGCTTACGTTTGATGACGTCTTGCTTGTTCCTCAGGCATCAGATGTGCTGCCGAAAGATATAGATCTTACAACAAATCTTACAAAAACAATTGTATTAAATATACCTATTATGAGTGCTGCAATGGATACAGTTACAGAATCCCGCCTTGCTATTGCAATAGCGAGAGAGGGTGGAATAGGGATAATACATAAAAATATGTCAATAGAGGATCAGGCTACAGAAGTAGATAAGGTAAAAAGATCTGAACATGGAGTAATTGTAGATCCTTTTTATCTTTCGCCCAAACATCATATATATGATGCTGTAGAACTAATGGCCAAGTACAGAATCTCCGGAGTGCCCATAACTGAAAATGGAAAGCTGGTTGGAATACTAACCAACAGAGATTTACGCTTTGAAACGGACTATAGTAAAAAGATCGATGAAGTAATGACCAAGGGCAATTTGATAACTGCACCGGAAGGAACTACATTGGACCAGGCACAGGAAATATTGAGGAAACATAAGATAGAAAAACTTCCGATAGTAGATAAAGAGGGTAATCTAAAAGGTTTAATAACTATCAAAGATATTGAAAAAGCAATACAATATCCAAATTCAGCGAAAGATGCCAACGGAAGGCTATTAGCCGGGGCTGCAGTAGGTGTTTCAAAAGATATGATGGACAGGGTGGAAGCTTTGATTAAAGCTAAGGTTGACGTAATCGTTATTGATTCAGCTCATGGACATCAAAAAAATATAATCAATGCAGTTAAAGAGATCAAAAAGGCTTATCCAGATCTGCAATTAATTGCTGGAAATGTGGCAACAGCTGAAGGCGCCGAAGCCTTGATAAAGGCAGGTGCAGATGCAGTCAAGGTTGGTATTGGACCAGGTTCAATATGTACCACAAGAGTGGTAACAGGAGTAGGTGTTCCTCAAATTACTGCAATAAACGATTGCTATCAAGTAGCCAAAAAATATGAAATACCTATTATTGCAGATGGAGGAATAAAATATTCAGGTGATATAGCAAAGGCTATTGCTGCCGGCGCAAATGTTGTAATGCTGGGAAACCTTTTTGCCGGTACAGAAGAGAGCCCTGGAGAATCTGAAATATATCAGGGTAGAAAGTTTAAAGTATACAGAGGAATGGGCTCATTAGGAGCGATGAAAAAAGGAAGTAAGGACAGGTATTTCCAGGAAGATGTAAATAAACTTGTGCCGGAGGGAGTGGAAGGAAGAGTACCGTATAAAGGTTTCCTTTCGGATACTGTTTTCCAGTTGGTAGAAGGGCTAAAGCATAGTATGGGATATTGCGGAACAAGAACTATAAAAGAATTAATTGAAAATTCAAAGTTTATCAGAATAACTCCAGCAGGATTGAGAGAAAGTCATCCTCATAGCATACATATAACTAAAGAAGCACCAAATTATAGCCTGGATACTTAAGCTATTGATTTCAATATACCTGCAGAAGCAAGGGGACGGTTCTTCTGCTTCAGGTTTAACTGAAGAAGAAGAACCGTCCCCTTGCTCTCCTGTGTTTCTGAAAACCGTTACTGCTTTTTATTTTTGTGGAATATTCTGAGCACTAACAAAATAGTATTAATATGCCGGAAACAAATAAAAATCTAGCTGATCATATTAATTAAGTATGATTAAGTATATGATGATTAAGTATATAAGGGCATAAAAATGGAAGTTTATGGAGAATAAGGAAGTATTGCTATGGATAGAATTGCTTTTATAGTATTTAAGGAAGAAGAAGCAGATAATGACAAAACAGATAATAGTAAAGCAAGAAATTTTAAACCATGGTTTCTTAGAATATTAATGCAGAAAATATTCAGGATTGTCAATAAAACTAAAAACAGCAGGGAAATAAAAATAGTAGATTTGTTTGATGATGAAAATATAAATATTTTATCAGTACTATTACCCTTTGAAATAAAAGATCTTGAAAAAAAAGCAGAAACAATTAAAAATAAAATTAGTGGAATTTGCAGTACAAATAAAATAGATAAGTGTATTATTCCCATTGGCTCAGCAGAAAAATTTATAGATGAAGGGAATTATTTATTCCAGGCTTTCTCAGGAAAAATTTTGTTTAAATCTCTATTGGTACTAATTATTGAAGAGATATGCAGGAGAAAAGAGATGATGATAAATGAGGCTGACATTTCCATTGTTCATGGAAATAATGCCGGAGAACTTATTACCTTTACAAGGATTTTATCTCCTTATATTAGATACCTGACTTTGGTTACGGGATTTAGCAATGAAATTGAAGATGAGATAGACAAATTATATGCAGAAAGTGGTCTTGCTATTAGTATAACCAGTGATATAAACAGAGGTATAAAAAACAAGGATATAGTAATAAACCTCGGAAGCATGGAAAGAAAAAACCTGGATTCCAAAATTAATCAGAATGCATGGATAATAAATTACGGTAGCCAAGATATTAATAAAAGTAATTCCAAAAATATTATAATAAATGGTATTAAAATAAATTTAACTGAAAACATAAAAAGAAAAACTGAGGATATCAAAAATATGAATTTACTATATGAAAGTTCTCATATAGCTGAAGCTTTAATATATTATAAGCTGCAAAAATATGAAGCCGGTTTGTCATTTCAGGACGATAATGAATTATATGATAACATGGCAAGAGAATTTATAAGAATGGGGTTTAAAATAGAGGGGTTAATAGGAAGACATGGTTTAGTTGACCTTAATTGACAAAATATATATGTCTGTTTATATGACTTATTAAATATATGAATTCTTGACAATAGGATACATGTATTCTATAATTAATGAAATTAGTAGTCGGTGTGTTACCGTTATACCATACCAGTAATGAATTTTTATATATTACGATATTACGTATATGTATATATTCATATTAACAACATAGTAATTATCGCGTAATTACCGCAAATAAACAGTAGTTATCACAAATGTGTATGGAATAATAAATACTTAAATGCATATATTATCAATCAAATATTTTTTGTAAAGGAGTGGCTTCGTATGTTCAACAAGGAAGTTGTATTGACCTATGAGGGCTTAAAAAAATTGGAAGAAGAATTAGAATTTTTGAAAGGTACAAAGCGGCGTGAAATAGCTGAAAGAATTAAACAAGCTCTCTCATTCGGTGATATATCAGAGAACTCTGAATATGATGAAGCCAAGAATGATCAAGCTCAGGTTGAAAGCAGGATTCTTCAGTTAGAAACCATGCTGAAGAATGCGATAGTAATAGATGAAGATGATATTAACACAGAAAAAGTTTGTGTAGGATCTAAGGTAAAGATCCGGGATTTAGATTCTGATGAAGTATATGAATATTTTATTGTTGGTTCAACAGAGGCAGATCCCGTGAAATCCAAAATATCAAATGAATCTCCTGTTGGTAAAGCGCTTATGGGCAAACAAAAAGGAAACATTGTTGAAATCGATGTTCCGGATGGATTAATTAGATTTGAAATTCTACAGATATCGAAATAATTTTTATAATATGTTTTTATTATATGTCAGATAATAAGTAATAGTTGTTTTATGTTGTAAATAAGAACTAATTTAATATATAATGATAATAAGTAACAGTTTACATGTAATGTAAGCTGTTATTTTATAACAGGAGTTAAGTTTTTCCTCAAAAGGATTTTTCACTGTTGCCTTGAATAAAAGAAAAACTATTTACATTTACAAATAAAATATATACTGTGGAGGAGTTGTAATGTCAGACAATACAGATTTAAGACAAGAAATGGAAGATCTAAATGAAATTTTAAAAGTCAGAAGATTTAAACTGAAAGAACTTCAGGATAAGAATAAAAATCCATTTGATGAAGTAAAATTCGATTTCACTCACTACACTAATCAAATAATTAGTAGATTTGATGAATTAGAGGGAAAAAATGTAGCCGTTGCCGGAAGAATAATGTCAAAAAGAGGAATGGGCAAGGCAAGCTTTTGTGATATCCAGGACAGGGAAGGCAGAATACAGTTATATGTAAGGGTAGACCAGATAGGAAGCGAGAATTATGAGGAGTTTAAAAAATATGATATAGGAGATATTGTTGGGGTAAAAGGAGAAGTATTTAGAACTCATAAGGGAGAAATCTCTATCAAAGTAACTGAAATGGCCCTGCTTTCTAAATCTCTTCAACCTCTTCCTGAAAAATGGCATGGACTTAAAGATATTGACCTGAGATATCGCCAAAGATATCTTGATCTTATAGTCAATCCTGAGGTCAGGGATACATTTATAAAAAGAAGCCAAATTATAAAGAGCATTAGAAAATATTTGGATGAAAGAGGTTTCCTTGAAGTAGATACACCTATTTTAAATACCATACCTGGAGGAGCAGCTGCAAGACCTTTTATAACACATCATAATACTCTTGACATTGACCTTTATCTTAGAATAGCTCCAGAGTTATACTTAAAACGTTTAATAGTAGGTGGACTGGATAAGGTATATGAAATGGGAAGAATGTTTAGAAATGAAGGTATTTCTATAAAGCATAATCCTGAATTTACTATGATAGAGATGTATCAGGCTTATACAGACTATAAAGGAATGATGGAACTGGCTGAGGGCTTGATTTCAACTGTTGCTAAAGAAGTTCTGGGCACGATGAAAATAAGTTATCAGGGCCAGGAACTGGATTTGACTCCGCCATGGGAAAGAATGACCATGATTGAAGCTGTTAAAAAGTATACTGGGGTTGATTTTGATAATATATCTGATGACCAGGAAGCCAGAAATTTTGCAAAACAAAAAGAGCTTCCTGTCAAAGATGAAATGACTAAAGGGGAAGTACTGAGTCTTATGTTTGAAGAATTAGTAGAAGATAAGCTTATTCAGCCAATATTTATATATGACTACCCGGTAGAGATTTCCCCACTTACAAAGAGAAAACCCGGAAGGCCTGACCTGACAGAGAGGTTTGAATTATTTATAATGGGCAGGGAGATGGGTAATGCATATTCTGAGTTAAATGACCCTATTGATCAAAAAGAAAGATTTATTGATCAGGTTAAGAAAAGAGAGTCCGGGGATGAAACGGCTAATATGATGGATGAAGATTTTATAACTGCTTTAGAATATGGTATGCCGCCAACAGGCGGGTTAGGAATAGGAGTTGACAGATTGGTAATGTTACTTACAGATTCCTATTCAATTAGAGATGTACTGCTGTTCCCTACTATGAAACCAAAAGATATTTAATGTAATATATAAAAATATATTGCAATTAAATAGGAAAGCAAAACCTTCTTTACACCATTGACGGTTTTGCTTTCCATTCGGCTTTTTTAAGAGGGGTGCATAATAATGGAACATAAAAAAGATCCTTATGAGATTCTCGGAGTAAAAAAGGGAGATAGCGAAAGTGAAATCGAAAGAAAGTACTTTATATTATCTAAAAGATATAAAATAGAAAAATCTGAAAACCCTGAAGCAGATATTGAGACCAAAATTGAGGAATTAAACTGGGCTTATAATGTTTTAATGGGAGGATCAACAGAGAAATCTGAAGAAGAAGAGATTAATGAATCAAGTCCTATTCTTAGAAAATTGGGTATAAATCAGAAGAAATTGTCCAACTTTTTTCACTACTATAAATTTCATATACTTATAAGCATTATAGTTATAGTATTTGTCGGTTATACGGTAAAAGGATGTATAACAAGAGTAGATCCTGATTTTTGTATTGCATTTGTAGGTGATTACAGCTATACAGATACTTTACCTTTAAAAGAAATGATATTAAATGAATGGACAGATGTTAAAGAAATTTTGATAGATGGGGCAATACTTTCTGAGGATAATGACCCTCAATTGAATTACGCTATGCAAATGAAGGCGGTCGTACTATTTGGTGCCGGTGATGTTGATGTTTTTATTCTCGATAAAACTAATTTTGAAAAATATGCTAAACAAGGAGCATTTATCAGCCTTGATGAAATAGTTGATGAATTGAATATAGATCTAGAAAGAAACAAGGATTATATATTAAAAGTAGAGGTAGGAGAGGACGAAGGAACGGCAGGAGAACATTTATATGGAATAGATGTCAGTGGAAGCCGGTTGTTTTCTGATAATGTAATTACAGGAGATGAGAAGATTGCCGCTATTTATACCCGTACCAAACGCTACGACCTATCGGTTAAATTTCTAAAATTATTACTAAATTAACATAATGAATGATATATTGAAGATATATTGAAAAAATGTGTAAAGGAGGGACGAAAATGTCAGATGGGCTTAAAATCCGCAAGGAAATGCTTGAACATTCAACAAATGTATACTTATCTGGGGAAGTTGATATTTATACATCCAAGTCTTTTAAAGAAGAATTAAACAATATTGTTGATTCTACGAAACTGGACCTGGTGATTGATTTTAAAGATCTGAGTTATATCGATAGCACGGGATTAGGAATTCTTGTAGGCGCATTAAAAAAAGTAAAACAAAATAATAAAGAGGTATACATTACCAATATAAAAGATAGCATTAAAAAATTATTTGTTATTACTGGTCTTGACAAGCTTTTTATAATTAAGGAGTGAGAAAAATGAGCCACTTGCTCAGGGAGTTACATGGTGACTCGGAATATGGTGATGTAATTGAACTGGTCATGCCTTTTAAAGCAGATTTTGTAAGTGTATCAAGACTTACTGCCTCAGGTATTGCCAGCAGGGTCGGTTTTGATATTGATAGTATTGAAGATATAAAGGTTACCGTTTCTGAAGTATGTAGCAAAATAGTAGAAAAGGGAAGCGTGACGGCTAAACATTATAAAATTATTTTCCGCATTTCAGAGGAAGAACTAAGAATAGTATTTGATTGTGAGGACAAATCAATAAAATGTATTTTTGATGAGAGTGACGACGGATTAAGCATATCTATTATAAGAGCTCTCATGGACAAGGTAGAGCTTTGTCCCAACAACAATTATATACTATCCATGTCAAAAACCTTCAAGGAGAAATTTTGAATATGGGGGATATAATACTTAATGATAAAACAGTAAGCACAATTGCTGCTGATGAAAAACAATTATTTAACAGATATAGAGAAAATTCTGATGTTGAGATAAGGAATAAAATAGTAAATAAATATCTCTATCTTGCTGATGTTATATCAAAAAAGTTTCTCAACAGAGGAGTGGACTACGAGGATATTTATCAAGTTGCTTGTGTAGCTTTGATTAAAGCTGTTGAAAGGTTTGATCCTGATAAGGGTGTTAAATTCGTAAGTTTTGCCATGCCTACAATTATCGGTGAAATAAAGAGATATTTTCGTGACAAAGGTTCCACTATTAGAATTCCGAGGAGGGTATATGAAACATATCAGAAGGTTAACCATGCCAGAGAGCATTTATCCCATGAATTGCAAAGGTCTCCCCGGGTGCAGGAAATAGCCTCTTATTTGAATATTAGTGAGGAAACTGTTCTGGAAATAATGGAATCTTGGAATGTATATAATATGAATTCCTTCGATAAGAACGCGTTTGAAGACGAGGACATACAATTACATGAGACAATCGGGTCTGAAGAAATATCATTTGAGAGGATTGAAAATAGGGATTTTCTTGAGAAAAGCCTCTACAAGTTTAATGAAACAGAAAAACTTTTTATAAAAGAAAGATACTTCAATAATAAAACCCAAAGAGAAATTGCAGAAATGCTTGGTGTTTCACAAATGTATGTATCAAGACTGGAAAAGAAAACCATTGATAAGTTCAGAAATATTCTTGATAAGTATTAATAGTCCAAGATAAATATAAATGGAATAAAATATACATAATGATGTAAAATAAATAATATAATTTATGTAGATATAATATATAATTATTATGTTAATAATACTTTATGTAATTATTCTTACGTAATATTTCAACACATATTTTCCGTAAAACACGATAAAATAAATGTTAATTTTGTTTATTGGCAATGTTTACAGCAAGTAGCAGAAGGGTATAAATAAGACAGTGTCTTAAGGGTATAAATTAATCAATTTGTTAGTACAAGGCAGAATGTTGGGAGAAGATAGAAAGTTGGATACCTATAAAGTTTATAAGGCAATTATACCTAGCGAAATATCAGCCGTAAAATTTGCAGTTAAGGAAACCTTGCAGTATATACAGAATTGCAGTTGTATTGATGAATCCACATTATTTGAGTTGAAAGTTATTTTAAATGAGCTGATTATTAACGCAATTAAACATGGAAATTCATATGATTCAAGTAAGTCTGTAAAGATATGTGCAGAGTTCTCTGCTAAAGGGTACGTTACAATCTCTGTAGAAGATGAAGGGGAGGGTTATGACTTTAACTGTTATAAGGCTGATTCCGGTGAGATTTATAATGTTAATGAAATATGTGAATTTCCGGAATGCGGGAGAGGTATCCTAATAGTCAGGGAACTTTGTAACAGTTTAAGATATAATGAGAAAGGCAATGCAGTATATGTAAGGAAGAAGATAACAGGAGATTAGGTTTTTTATTGGCAACAAAGATGTAGAAAAAGCTAATAAAGAATAAATTATAATAGATTTTTGAAGAATAGGGCGAATAAATTAGCACTATTATGATTATTAATGGTTATGATTAGTTGCCCTAACAATATGATTGATGGTATATTAAAAAAGCTGCGTTGCTGATACATTATCAGTGACAACAAGAAAAAGAAAAAATGTAGTTGACAAAAAAGAAGCGGCGTGGTAGTATAATAAAGCTGCTTGTTGGAGCAGCGGATGGACTTTGAAAATTGAACAGTGTAATGAAGAAGGAACTCGTCAAATGAGTTGTCATAGA